>CAZQGE010000043.1:0-10961 GCA_964592815.1 uncultured Bacteroidaceae bacterium
GTGAGACAGTTCGGTCCCTATCCATCGTGGGCGTAGGATATTTGAGAGGCTCTGCTCCTAGTACGAGAGGACCGGGGTGGACGTACCTATGGTGCATCTGTTGTCACGCCAGTGGCATAGCAGGGTAGCGATGTACGGATTGGATAAACGCTGAAAGCATCTAAGCGTGAAACCAGCCTCAAGATAAGATATCCCTAAAGAGAAATCTGAGTAAGGCCCCTTGTAGACCACAAGGTTGATAGGTCGGGTGTGTAAGTGCAGCAATGCATTGAGCTGACCGATACTAATAGGCCGAGGGCTTCAATCAAGAAAATACAACAATTGAACCTAGTCTTAAAAATTTAATCAGCAAATCTTTTTCTGTTATGCAGTTGTGAATGTGCGAAAGAATGTGCGAGCATTCAAAAACATTCAACAATTACCGGTGTCAATGGCGATGAGGATCCACCTGTTCTCATACCGAACACAGAAGTTAAGCTCATCAGCGCAGATGGTACTTGGCTGGACACGGCCTGGGAGAGTATGTCGATGCCGGTTTCAAAACAAAAAAGCACTTACAAACGTAAGTGCTTTTTTGACGTCAAATAAATGCAAATAGCTTTGGATAGTATTTATAAATTATAAATGTTTGACTTAGGGATGTAAAAATAGTATAATTTTGATGAGGATATGTGTATGAAAAAGAAGAGTATTGCTATTGTTTCAGTAATTTTACTTATTTTAGTTTTAGGTGTTTGTTTGTCAGCTTGTAATGCTGAAAACTTTGAAAATAAACTTAAAAACAAGGGATATAACGTTACGGTTGAAGGGCAGAATGGAGCGTTTGTTATGACTTTTAACAGTCTGCTTAGTTCGGAATATAAAGGCAAAGTAGAATGGGTTGTATCAGCAAGCAAAGGCATTGATAGCGTGAAGATATTTAAGTTTGATAATCTTAAAGATGCCAAAACTTTTGAAACTAGTGGAGAGTATGTAATTTACGGTAACAAAATTTATAGAACTACAACTTGCGTGATTGTTGGCACAGAACAAGGCGTAAGGGACGCAAAATAACATTTTCTGCGAAATTAGTTTGCAGTTTTAAGAGATCTTGATAGATTGAACTTTGTTTATAAGATTTTTATTTATTAAAATCGCATTGTAACAGATTTGTAACAAATATGATGATTGAACATCAGTATGATTATTAACACATTGCGGAATAAATTCTAAATATGCTGTGACACCTTTCATAAGTAGAGAAAAAGTTTATTAAAAAACCACTTGAATTTCAGGTGGCTTTTTTTGTTGTCTTTTATAGTAGTACGGGTTGAAGTTGTTTTCCATTTAGCGCTTCTAGACACGTTTCCGTAATTAGTGTAGTGTTTGATATTAAGCTATTGCTTTTTTTGTGAGGCGCGTCTTGACCAAGCGGCACAAAGTAAATATTTTTTGTGTTTATTAGCAGCCCGAAATTTTTAGCATTTGCACCAAGTGCATCATTTGTTGCAAGAGATAAAACAACAGGTCTGTTATTTCGCAAATGTGCTTTGACTGCCATTGTAACTGGTGTATCGGTTATTCCGCCAGCTATTTTTGCAAGAGTATTGCCTGTGCAAGGCGCAACCAACATAATATCCAACGGAGTTGCCGTTCCCAAAGGCTCAGACCCTACGATAGTTGTTATCGGCGTTTGTCCTGTTTTTTCTTCAATTAACGAAAAAAAGTCTGATGCTTTGAAAAATCTGGTATCCAAATTAGCAACGTTAAAGCTAAATATTGGCGTTATGTCAAAACCAAGTTTTTTCAAATTATCTATTTCAGGCAAAATTTTTGAAAAGGTACAAAATGACCCTGTTACAGCAAGTCCTAGTTTCATAGCAATTAAAGTTTCAGTTGAAACCATACCTCCTTATAATGATAGTTTGCGGAATAAAAATTCCTTCATAGCGATAGCTGCGCTGTGAGGTGAATATTTTGCGGGTAGTGCGGGATAGACGTCGGCGTCAAGTCCGAGATATTTAGTCAGGTTTAAGTCAACCGCAGGCATTGTAGCAAGGTCGATATATAGGGCTGATTTTTTTGTAGTTCTAATTTCTTTTTCAGAAATCAACTCGGCAGGCGCGGTGTTTATTATTATGTCATAAGCAGAAAAATCAAAGTTTTTTGATTGAATGACATTGTTCGCAAACGCAAAAGCAGGTCTAATTGAATTTGTTGTTGCTATGTCAAAATTCATTTTTAATCCCTGAAAACAAGACGCCAAAGCTGCGCCGATGCGCCCGAAACCAATTATTAAAGAATTCGTGTCTTTAAGCCCTAACGGACTTTTAGTTAGTATAACTGCCAATGCTCCTTCAGCCGTTAAACGTGCGTTTAAGGCTTGGAAACGTTCGTCATCAAGGATATTGTAAAAGACTATATTTTTTGCCTTAAAACCGCTTAAGGCATTCAAATCAATTTTTCCTCCAACAACTATGCTGTCCGCAACCAAATTTTCTGTTAGTTCAGAATTTAGTTTGGTATTTGGAGCAAAAACATATATTTGTTGAGGTGTATCAATTCCATCCAACATTGTTTTCAAATAGTTCATTCGCTCATCTGATAAGTCCACAAAAATTTGGCTCATAATTTTCCTCCAAAGTATCCTATGCAAATAAAATAAATTGAGTTAACACAATAATTTGTGGAAACAACATAAATTAAATGGAGGAAAGATTATGGAAAATTATTTTATGGGCAATAACACAGCTGACGGATTCAAAGGATTTTTTGAAGATGAGATAGAAGGAAAGCGCAAAGTATATTTATTAAAAGGCGGACCAGGAACAGGAAAGTCAACTATGATGCGTAAAATAGGAGCTGAATGCAAAGTTAGGGGATATGATTATGAACTTTGGTTTTGTTCTGGGGATACAGACAGCATAGATGGTGTGTATATTAAAGACATAAACGTGCTTATTATGGACGCAACCTCTCCTCACGCTATTGAAGTAAAACTGCCTGTAGTTAGGGATATCATTGTCAATTTGGCAGATGCGATTGACGATAAAATTTTGCAAAAATATAGAACTGAAATTGATGAGTGCTTAGGCAATAAAAAACAATTTTACTTTTTCGCATATCAACATTTGAAGATTGCGAAACTGTATGATGATATGTATAATTATTCTCAAAATAAAGTCGAAATAAATGCTTTTGATACAAAAAAAATTTTATATGTTTTAGAACTTATCAACAAAGAAAACGGTGTGGAAAATTTAATTTGTGAAAATGATTATTCTGCTAAAATAGTTAGAAATGTGTTTGTAAAAGCTATTTCAGCACAAGGCGAAACGTTCCTTAAAAATAAATTTGAAAATAAGTTTATTATTGGGTTTAGCGGGTCAAAAAAAGAAATTGACAAATGTTTCAAAACTATTGCTAATCGCATAAAAACGTGTATTATTATACGCAATCCACTTATTTGGGAAAGGATTGATGGTTTGATTGCAAACAACGTAATTCTTATTGATGAGAGTTGCTTAAGAGATATGAATATTAAAGAAAATGAGAGAATTATATTAGATGACGTTGAAGATGCGCACGGCGAAAAAAGATTTTTTATGGAATGTAAAAACAATCAAATAATGCTTGCGTGTCATTGTTTGCAAAAAGCTAAAGAATGTCATAAAGAATGCGAAAGTTATTATATTAAAGCTCAAAAAGTTGATGCTCTTAATAAAATCTATACAAAACATGCAAAAAACGTGTTTGAAAATTGACTATGACAGGAAACTGAATGTGTAGTATAATTAAATTATGCAACACAAACCATCAAATAATAAGAAATACAATTCAAGCGAAAATCATACGCAATTTGCTGAAAAAAATGTGTGTTTAAGCGAAAAACGTGTTAAAGGCGATAAGATGTACTCTAAGTTTTACAACCGAGTATTTTCTTTTTGTTGCTCGGTTGCGTGCAAATATTTTAAGGCAGATTGCAACGTATCAAAAGAGTTTGAAGCGCAGGTAAAAAGTGATAAACCTATGCTTATTTTGTGTAACCATTTGTCATCGATTGACTTTTTGTTTGCGTCAAAACCGTTATGGGGTAAAAAAGTAAGTTTTGTTGTTGCGGATAATATGCACTATTCAAATAAGTTTTTGCTTGGGGCGTTAAAAAAATATCACAGCATATTCAAAAAACAATTTTCTTTAGATATTCTTTGTATAAAAAAAATAAAAAATTACATAGACAATGGAGTTTCGGTTGTAATTTGTCCTGAAGGAAAAGTATCAGCAGAGGGTGTTACGGCTGAAATTCAACCATCAATAGGAAAACTTGTAAAATTTTTGAATTGCGCGGTTGGTAAAATTGTTGTAAGTGGAGCAGGGTTAACGCGTCCGAAATGGGCGTACTCCACAAGAGTTGGCAAAATTGAAGGCAATGCCAATATGTTGTTTTCAAAGCAAGACGTTGAAAATTTAAGCGTAGATGAAATATACCATAAAATTGCAAATGAATTGGCGCATAATGAGCATATATATCAAGAAGAAAAACAGATTTTATTCAAGGGGAAGAATTTTGCAAGAGGACTTGAACGACTGCTATATAAATGCCCTGTTTGTGGAGAAGAATTTTGCAATCAAACTGAAAACGATGTCATTAGATGCACCAAATGTGGGAATATGATAAGATATGAACATAATGGAAAACTGGTTGGTATAAACGGCGGAAATGCTCCTTTTTCGAGAATTGATGAATGGGCAGAATGGCAAAAGGAACAAGAGTTGCAAGAGGAAATTAAAACAAAAGTTCCGATTACGTACCCTGTGTGGTTGTTTGTCGGAAACAGAGAGAAGGTCGCCTATGATTTTATTGCTGAAGGAAGGCTCACCTATCTTGATGGCGTTTTTCAATTTGTTTGTGACAAACCGTACATAGATAAGGACGTGGAATTAGACTTCAACGTTTCATATATGACTCCGCACATAAAAACAAACGGCTTAAAAAAATATATCGACAAAAAATATCAAAACTTGCTTTTTGATATGCGTAATGTGCCGACAGTTGCAAATATTCCAGGCGATACGTTGGACTTAATGTATGAAAATGATGCTTGCAGATTTATGTTTTATGAGCAAAGAGCCTCGACTAAGTTGGCTTATAGGGTGGAAAACTATTACAAAACAAAAGGTTAATCCGCAATTTTTGATAAGATTATGCGCAGTTTATGCGCGGAAGTAATTTAATAAATTAGAAAATTTTACTAATAACATTCAAAAAAAGCCAATTAAAAGTTAGAAATTCCATTTTTGAGCAGTCCTATTTTGCTTGGTTTTTATCTTGACATCTCGTGTATGCGCGTGTAATATATTATATAAGTGTATTTATGCGTGTTCGCGCGCACGGAGGAAAGATATGAGGAAATCAGCCAGACTATTTTTGATAGCACTTCTTGCAGTTGTGCTTGTCTGCTCGCTTGCGGCTTGCGACATCGGCAGCGATAATGGAAGTCAAAACAGCGTTGTTTCGTCTTCTAAGGGGACTGCCGCAATGTTTGAATTCGACGTTCCATATAAATTTCAAAACGGAACTGTTTTGCCAATGGGCTACCAAGATGGATTGAGTGAAGCCAAAATTGCCGAAATAAAATATCGTGTTTTATACAGCAAGAACATTGCTGGCGCAAACAAGTTGGTGGGTTACGGTGAAATGCAGTCGTTGTCCATGAGTATGATAAAGAGCGACGACCAAGCAAAGTTGAGCAAATCGGGCAAACATTCCATTACGGTTTTTGCAACCATAGACGGTAAGTACGTTGAAACCGAAATTTCAATAAAACTTGCAAAATATACGGCTGACTATAAAGTTACTTGTAATTTTGACCTAAATGGCGGACAACTTGCACAAGGTAGCTTAATATCTTCATCGAATACAGCTGACATTTATAAAGGACAAGTTATATCGTTTAGTGAATTTATTTCAAAATTCAAAGTGTCAAAAGCCGACGCAGCTTTATCAAAATGGACGTACGGCACTGATGGCATAACTTTTAATGACGAATTTTCCTCCTCCTCACAAGCGTTAACAATAGATAAAAATTATTATTTCAAAGCACATTGGGAAACTGATAAAATTAAAGTTTCATTTGATACAAGTTCTGAAGCGTTTGTTCCAAACTTTACAATCCCAACTGAAAACGTGGTCAAAAATAAAGGCTACATACCTCAACCTATTTTGGACGGAAACATCAAGTCTGGTTATAGTTTTGCTGGTTGGTACACCGATGCCCAAGCTACACAAAATCTTTGGAACTTCAATAACTCTGTAAAAAATACCGATATAGTTTTATATCCAAAATTTACAAAGCAAACATATTCTCTTAAAATATTTGCAAAGGGTGGTTTGTTTGACTCTTTGACAACAACACCGACAGAAACATTGACGGCTAACTCATATAGCTCGTTTAACAAAGTCGACCCCTACGGAGTTATAACTCTTACTATTAACGATTTGGAATATGGCAAAAAATATTCAGATTACAAAGTAAACGCAACTGTAAAATGCGTGAATACAGCCGCAACAGGTAAAGCACCCGTGTTTGAATATACGCAGGCGGTTGTCAGTTTGAAAGAAATTGCTTCTTTGCTTTCAAAAAGCAAAGATATGCCTGTTGCAGGGACTAATAACGTTGAAAAAGTTGAGTTCTACAAAGTAGACGGCTTATATGAAGACCCCAACACAATGTATGACGAAGGCTCAATAAAGTTTGATTTGTTAACGTCAACAGTCAATGAAGATGTTGAACTTTACGCAAAATGGCTTGTCAACGATGACTTAAAACTTCAAGGTTCAGAACAATACAAAGACGTATTATACGATTATTTGTTTGGCAACAATTTGACTCTTAAAGCGGACGGAACTCTTAGACTTGACAAAGTCGCAGATACAACCATTGATGAATTGCAAATTCCAGCAAAGGCAAGATACAACGGAAAGGAATATCCGCTTACTGAAATTGGTGAGAATGCTTGTATGAACTTCCGTAGTCTTACAAGACTTGATTTGAGATATGCCACAAACTTGACAAAAATTGGTAAGAACGCATTTTTGATGTGTTCATACTTGAAATATGTGTTCCTTCCAGCGGCAGCAAGCGATTGCAAAATTTCGGAAATTGGAGCGGGAGCTTTTGACGATACTTTGTTTAAGCGTCTTGCATTAGATGACCCAAACGTTAATTTCCTTGCAATAAATAACAATTTAATCGCTTATACTGGGGATAAAAATGCAACCACACTCACAATTCCAACAGGCATAACATCAATTTCTGCAAATAGTTTTAGCGGTTTGAAGGCTTTGACAACTGTTAATCTGCCTGCAAGCGTACGTTTTGTCAGAAGTGGCGCATTCTCTGGTTGCACATTGCTTGATACTATTGAGGGTGCAAACGGTTTGGAATATGCTTCAGATACAGCGTTTGACAATACGAAATTTATGAATAACAGCGGTATGTTGCTTATTGGCAATTATCTATATCGCTACAAAACAAATGACACTACTGTTACAATTCCGTCTAATGTGAAATATATTGGTGAAAGCGCTTTCTTAGGTATTGAACTTTCCAATTTAATTTTTGAAAATGAGGCGGCTATCTTAAACGTTTATAAAGATGCGTTTATGGGTACACCTTTTGCAATAACCGATAAAATGATTTCTGCTAATACTTATGTAAAGTCAGGTATGGTGGTTATAAATAATATTTTCTGCACATATACGGGAAATGAAAAAGTTGTTTCTATTCCGAATGGTGTTAAAACTATTGCCCCTTATGCTTTTAGTGGTTACAACAACTCAATGGTTGAAGATATTATTATTCCGAGTTCCGTTACAAATATTGGTGATTATGCGTTCGTTGACGCTTTCAGAGGTACGTTCTCTTCAAGTACAAAAAATTACAACGCATTGACAGTTTTCTCACTTGCAAACAACTGCGCACCGCAAGCGTTTGCAAACAAAAACGGAGTTTTGCCTTCAACAATACGTTTCTTCTTTATTGATGACGTAATGAAAAACTTGACAGGTTTGACAGGTTTTTGGAAACAACTTTATGAAAACGTCTACCAACCCGACAACACAAAATTTGCCACCATTCAAGTTTCATCTGTTATGTTTAACAGGGAAATTGTTGACTCAGAATATTTGAGTGATACGGAATTTAGCATTGACGTCATAAAAAATAAATTGAGAAATGGAAACGCAAGTTTACAACGTATAATCGGTGGTATTTACGTTTCTTATGTCGGTGGTGCAACTGCAAAAGAAGATTTGGTTTTGGACAAATTAAAACTTACGTCTGGCACTTTGAGCTACCTCTATTTTGGAAAAAGCGCAACAATTGAGGTGTCGGCATATAATACGATTCAAACAAGCGCATCAGATACAATTTCTTCTGATGGAAAGTTAGTTATTGTAAACAGTAATAGTGCAACGCCTTCAATTAAAATTATTGGTGAATTCTTTGATACTAATTCATTCTATACTTCAACTACAAAATTGAACTATAACGGTTTGAAACTTGAATTCGTTTACAAAAAAGATCCTGCAACGAAAAAGCAAATTACAATCACGGAAGAAATGGTGAATGATTATTCTAACGTTGAGGGTGAGCATACAATGTACGTTGATTTGAAATTCTCAAACCTTATAACTTATAGAGTAAATTATACTTACCAAACAAAGCGAGTAGATTATGAATCAATCAAACAAGTGGGAGATATTGCTGTTCCTTTGGGAGGAGATGCAAAAAAATATTTAACCTCCGACAAATTTGAGATATACGCAAACGATGGAATTGTAAGACGCATACAAAAAACTGAATTTTTGACTGCAAGCGTCATTGACGGCGTTCATACAAGCCAGTTCGACACGGGCAAGATTGGTTATCATACTGCGACATTGACTTATAGCGATGGAAAAAACAAAAACCTAACATTTGACATAAACTTTGCAGTCGTCTATGAAATGAACTACAAAATTTTCGATTATGAGTTTATTGTAAACAGCTTGTCCAACGGAACAAAAACCTACACGGCTTACATCAAAGGTTTCAAACCTACAATCAGTTTTTCTTCAGGAGTTTTGTTGTTGCCAAGTTTTGTAAGCCCTGAAAATGCAGGTGTAAGTTTGCCTGGCGCAAATTCAGCTTACAACACCAATTTGTTTAAGGTTGTTGGAATTTCTGACGTTGACACCGCAAACCGAGTTTATGGTTTCCAAAACAACCACTATATCAATTATGTGATTTTACCTGACGAAATAGCTTATATCGGAAACAACTCTTTCAATGGTTGCGACAATTTGCAATGGCTTGCTCCGTATGATTCATACACAACGCTAGCTCATAGCGCCTCTGGCATATCTGTTACGCAAGGTGTTGTTACAAGCGAAAACTTGATTCCTACAAGTGAAATTATAAGCAAAACGCAATCTGCTACAATTACTGGTCTTAAAGACGGTGTTCAATATTTGTCCGAATTGTATATACCAGAAAGCGTATATAATTTAACAAATTCAAGCATCAAAAATCAAAGTTTTGGCGGAATCAATTATTCATATCCATCAAAAACTTATGAGTACTTCAATAATATAACTATCGACCCGACAAGAACTGATATGTTTATCAATTTCAACGGTACGATTTGGTTGCCAAGTTCAATGGCGTATTTCTATACGGAACATAAAAATACAATTTTCAACCAAAAAACCGTTAAGTTCTACGCTGGCAGCTCAAAGGATAATTTGTCTTTAGATTTGTTCTTATTTAGCGCAGGAACTACAACGCAAAAGATAACTAAAAATTTGAAAGTCCCAGCAAATTATGTTCCAGTCTATCAAGACACAACGGTTTTGACAAACAATACGCTTATAATTCCTGGCTCTTTCAATGGCGATGGTTATGAATATACCGTTACTGAAATTGAAAACAATGCATTCAACAACTTGTCTGGTGTAAGACTTTGCTTGCCTGATACGATAGTTTCTAAGGGAACAAATACATTTACACAATATACCAATTTGACAATTTTTGATGCAGACGAACCATTTATACCAATCGCAACAAGCAAAAACTCTTTGCCATCAAAACTCGAAAAAATTGGGAAATTAGCATTCTCTAAAACGGATTTGAAGTCGCTTAACTTTGATAGTGCAAGCAACCTTAAAGTTATTGGCATAGCTGCTTTTGACGGTTCAAAAATTGAAAAAGTTGACGTATCCAAATCTGTATTGCTTCAAGGTATAAGAAGTGGAGCTTTCCAAAATTGTAATACGCTTAAACAACTTTTGTTGCCAAATCAAGCGATTGATATTGAAGGCACAGCTTTTTACAATTGTCAACAACTCTATTACGTTGCAGCACTTGATGCTTCATCTCAATTTGACACGACGTTGGCTCAATATTCAAGAAGCAACTTTGGTAATGATGCATTCAGCGGATGTAAATCTTTGATTAGATTTAAGAGTGGAACAGAATACGACAACATATTCACAGATACTTTCGAAGTAAGTAATATTATATTTGAGGTTTCTGGTTCAAATGCTGTTGTAAAAGGCTTTTTAAGCAATCAAAATGTTAAAACGCACCTTTCATTGCCAAGAAGCGTAACAATAAGTGGAACAGTTTATAATGTAACTGAAATTGCTAAAGATGCCTTTAAGGGAACAGCTATTCAATATATTGCATTGCCTGATACAATTACGAAAATTGGCGCAGGAGCGTTCAGCGGTTGCGCAAATTTGACTGAAATTGTTTTGCCTGACAGCGTTAAAGATATTGGTTTGGATGCTTTTGCAAACTGCAATAACTTGAAATATGAAGTCAAAAATGGTTTGAAATACATTGGCAAATGGGTGTTCGGTTTGAGCGATTTGTCATTGATTACAATAACTATTGAAAACGGAACTTATGGAATTTATTCTGGCGCGTTTAAGGCCA
>CAZQGE010000044.1:0-10905 GCA_964592815.1 uncultured Bacteroidaceae bacterium
AAAGCGAGGGGTTACCTCGCTTTTTTCAATTAAAATCAAATTAAAGTGTTAAACAATTTGCTTTTCTCTAAATTCTTGTTCTTCTACTTTAAGTTTTTCCTGTTCATTTGCTTTTTCAACTATCAAAGTTATAATGGTTACCATCAACATAAACGGCATTGGAATAAATGTTCCGCAGTCTATCATACTGTAACCTTCAAAACCAATAAACGCAACTAAGGCAATAAAATTAAAAGAAGATTTTTTGATGTTGGTAAATATGATTTTGAAACGTCCGTAGTATCCGTATATAAACATTAAAAGACCAAAGATACCTGTGCAGGCAATAATTTGGAAAAACGTTGAGTGGAACCAGAAAAATTTTATTACGCTGTCAACTCTGTTGGAGCTTGTATAACCTAAACTTGCACCAAAAGCAGGGAATTGTGAGAAAACACCAAACGCTTCTTTGTAAAGTGAAATTCTGCCAGATGAAATCGAGTCGATGTCTATGCTTTCACGAGCGTGTAATATTGAATACAAAACATCATTGATTTGCTCCATAAAGCAGAAATATACGACCAAAAGCCCAAGCATTAAAATTATGTAATCCATAATGAATTTCCATTTATAATCTTTGGTTTTGCATACCGTATAAATAAGTGCGATAGGCATTGTTACAACCGCAAAAAGAATACCTCCACGGCTGTACGTGAGGAATAAAGCTAAATATTGTGCAAGAGCGCAAACAAAATGAATAAAGCTAAGTTTAGGTTGTTTTAATGCAAGGTAGAAAGAAAATGGAGCAGTCAGCAAAAGCGTCATTGCGACACCGTTGCTTAATTGTGAGCCTAAATTGATAAAATCATGCTTGATTTCAGAAAATTGCATTTCGGGATTGAAGAACATAAACATTATCATTTCTAAAACCAACAGCATACCAACTGCAGTCATCGATTTTGAAAAATAAAGTTTTATATCGCATTTGCCTGTGTTTATGTAATTGTTAAATATGAAATAAAATGCTAAAACTCCAAAACCTAAAAGTAAGCCTGTCGTTAATCCGTTTGAATATGTTGATGCTGTAATATTGCTTCCAAGTCCGCCCATAAGCAATGCAATGGCGATAGCAAGTTGCGGGAAGAACAATTTTCCGAGTTTCCATTTGCGTTTGTATTTGAAAATATGATAAACAAGGGCTATAAGGAATGGTATTGAAAAGTAAAGTAAATAAGCATACTTCTCAATACTTGCGCCCTTAGGGAAGACGCTTGTTAGCATAAAAAACGTTGGGATAACGGGCATTGCGTCGTCAAGGAAAATCAAAATGAACGTCAACAGAGCCATTGCAGGAATGAAAGCAATTTCAGGAATTGCTAAACGCCAACTTAGTGCTATCAATACAACCATAAAGGCTAAATACCAATATGAATAAAAGAATTTGTTTGCTAAATCAAAAAATTTTTGGAATTTTTTTGGAGTTGTTCCTATTTCTTGATATTCAAAATCTAGTTTAAGTTCTTTAACCATAATTCCTCCATATTCGATTATTTTATTATAACCAGGGAGCATTGTCAAACTTAATCGTTTATTTGCGAAAGTTTATGCGCAGAAGCGTATTCAATCTAAAAAATAAATATTGTATTGTCAAATAAATTATGTTAAAATGTAGAAAAATAGGGAGGTAGTTTTTATGTTGAATTTATGTCTTAGCGCATTAAATACTGCTAACTTGATGTCAAATGCATATTTCGTCGTCTTTTTGGTTGTATCAGCGTTAATAATTCTGTTATCAATATTCGGTTCTTTGGTGCAAGTATATTTGTATTTCAATTACCATAGGTCAAATAGGCGTCAAAATGCTTTGAATTTGACAGGTGAAGAAACGGCAAAACGTGTGCTGAATAAACTGAATTTACAAGACGTTCAAGTCAAAAAAGCAAGTTTTATATGGGCATTCTTTTGGGGAAACAGTTATTCAGCAAGAAGAAAAACAGTTTATCTCAGACGTGGTATATTTAGCAAAACATCATTGACGTCTGTTGCAGTAGCTTGCCAAAAAGTTGGACTTGCTCAAATGGATGCAGAAGGCGACAAGGCTTTCAAAAGCCGTTATTGGCTTGCTCCGTTCTCACTTTTCGGGCCAACACTTGTTCCATTTTTTATCTTAGCAGGCATAATCGCGGACATAGCTGTGTTTGAAACGTTTGGCGCATTTTCTATTGTTGCAGCAGTAATTTCATTGGTTTTGATTATTTTGGCGGCGGCATTTACGTTTGTTCAAATTCCAATTGAAAAGAAAGGTGTTGAATACGCAAAGTCTTATATGGCTGAACTTTCACTCATCAATTCTGACGAAATGCAAATTATCGACAAGTATTACAAAGCCTACATACTTGACTTAAAGATTGCTTTCATAATGAGAATACTTGAAATCATCAGAGCAATTTTGAGAATTTTGATTTCAATTATGAACAATAAATAAGTTGATGATTTTGCTTTTAAGCATTTTTGAAACTAAAATATAATGTTATAGTATAAGAAAATTCCGAACAGACGTTCGGAATTTTTTTGTTTTTTATCATTTAAGTGTTTGTCAAAAAATTGCTAACTTAATTGAGTTTGGTAAACAGATTTTTAAGCATTTCAATAATCAAAGACCTCATTTTTCTGTATTCAAGGTAGTTATGGTTGTCATAAACGCATTCGTGAGCATAAGATTGCACCATTTCCATTGCAAGATGTACTCTTTCATAAACGTTTTCGTTTTCATAGCCGTTAGCTTTCAAAATTTTTACAAATTTATCTGTTATAGCTTTCTCCAACGTCATAAACTTTTCATTTATCAAGCTGTCGGTGTATGTCAAAGAATGCAACGCTTCGTGAATTTCAGCATTATTTTTGTGTGTTTCCACCGCTTGGTCAATTATCTGAGGAATTAAAGTGTCAAAATTAAGAGGAACTGCTATTTTGTTGAATGTCTCAAACACGGGTTCAAATACATTTTCAATATATATTTCTAAAACTTCAATCAAAATATCTTTTTTATCGTGAAAATAGCCGTAAACAATTCCCGTTGAAACTTCAGCTTTTTTTGCAATTTCTGCCGTGTTAGTGTTGAAATAACCCTTTTTAGCAAAGAGTTGATAGCCCGCTTGTATAATTCTGTTTTTCTTGTCAATAGAACGTTGTTGTTGCGGTTCTCTTATTGTTTCGCTCATATTTTCTCCTATCGATTTATTATAGCTTATATTTTGAAAATTGCAAATTATTGTTTTGTAGTACGTTTATTTTTTGAAATATGAAATAAATTTCACAATATTTGAAAAACGCTTGACATTGTTTTATTTATTTGAATATAATGTAGAAAATATGAAATATAGTTCATATTTGCTTATGGAGGAGTTTATGCCGTTAATTATTGCGCCGATAGGCAGAATGTTAAGAATTATAAAAATTATGACGGACGAAAGAACAAAAAAGCATTTGGAAAATTTGGGTATCACCATAAATGCGGAAATAGAAGTAGTTACGTCAAGTGGTGGAAGCGTCATCTTGATGATAAAGAACGGCAGGCTTGCGCTTGATAAACAAATGGCAACAAAAATTTTGGTAGCATAGGAGGAACTATGGAAAAGAAACTTAGTGAAATTGCGCTTGGCAAAAGCGGAAAAATCAAGGTAGTTGAAGGCGAAGGAAGAATTAGGCGCAGATTATTTGATATGGGTGTTACGCCAGGGGCTGAGGTGTATTTGCGAAAGCGCGCACCTTTGGGCGACCCGCTAGAAGTTACGATACGTGGCTATGAACTCACTCTGCGCAAATCTGAAGCGGATGCAATAATTTTGGAGGTGTAAAATGATAAAATTTGCTTTGGCAGGCAACCCAAACTCAGGTAAAACGACATTATTTAATTCGTTGACTGGCTCGACAGCGCACGTCGGGAACTGGCCTGGCGTTACGGTTGACAAGAAAGAGGGTACATACAAAAAATGTGAAAAACATGTTGGCATTGTTGATTTGCCTGGAATTTATTCTTTGTCACCTTATACACCAGAAGAAGTTATTTCAAGAAACTATATCTTAGATGAAAAGCCAGATTGCGTTATCAACATTGTTGACGCAACAAACTTAGAGCGTAATTTATATCTTACCACTCAAATTATGGAAATTGACGTCCCGATGGTCATTGCGTTGAATATGATGGACGCAGTTGAAAAGAGCGGTGACAAAATTGATGCGGTAAAACTGGAAGAAAAAATTGGAATTCCTGTTATTCCAATTTCGGCTTTGCGAGAAAAAGGTTTGGACGAATTGATGAAAAGAGCGTATGAAGAAGCCCAAAAACCTCGCAAGGGAACAACGGTTTTGGAAGATAGCTCGCTTATTCATTTGATAGGTGATTGCAAAATTGCGCTTAAAGCTGAAGGGGTTGATAATGCATTGTTTCACGCAATAAAACTTGTTGAACTTGATGAAATTGAAGTGAAGGCTCACCCGAAAGCAACAATTATGGTTGAAGAATTCAAAAAGACGTTCAGCGATGACGTTTTCGGAAATGACTTTGAAGCGTTAGTTGCTGACAGCAGATATAAGTGCATTTCAAAGAACTATTCCAACGTTTTGACCAAAAAGCATAAAAACGAAAAGGAAAAGCTGAGCAAATCGGATAAAGCGGACAAGGTTTTAACACATAGATTTTGGGGTATCCCACTTTTCTTGATTATACTTTTCTTTGTGTTTCATCTGACGTTTTCAGAGGACTTGCTATATTTAGGCAAAGCGGGAGTTTTCAAAAAAACTGTTTATGCTTACGATGCAAGCGGAAGCGCAATTACTCAATATTATGACGCAAGTGGCAATGCTTTAACGTCGTTGACGGACGTATCTGGAAATCTTTTGGAGCTTTATGACAAAAGCGGAAACAAGTACGACGTTTTCTATGACAATGACGGCAAAGAAGCCGAAATTAAAGTTGAAAACGGAGTTGTAACGGAAGTATCTGCAATAGCTTACGCTTATGATGCGCAAGGAAAACCAATAAAAAATTTTTACGACAATTTAGGTAATAAGATTGCTAAACTGACAAAAGTTGATGGTGAACTACTGTCACTTTACAATTCAACAGGCATCAAATATGAAGCGTTTTATATGTCGGATGGCAAGCTCGCCAAAATTGAGCTTGAAGACAATGGCGAGTTTAAGGAAGCAGTTTATGCAAGCGACTTAGACAAGTTTTTATCTGAAATAACTGTCAATACGTTTTTTGGATATGAAAAAGGTGTTTATTCTCCTGGTGTAATTTTGTTTAATGCATTAGATACGTTGACTTCACTTACAAACACAGCTGCACGACAAGGATTGACAAATGCAGGAGCTCCACAATGGGCAATAGGATTGATATGCGACGGAATTTTGGGCGGATTGTTTGCAATTTTATCTTTCTTACCACAAATTCTTCTGTTGTTCCTATTCTTCTCAATTTTGGAAGACAGTGGGTATATGGCTCGCGTTGCGTTTATTCTTGATAGAATATTCCGTCGTTTTGGGCTTTCAGGCAGAGCATTTATGCCAATGATTATGGGTTTTGGCTGTTCAATTCCCGCAATGATAAACACACGAACACTTGCCGACCAAAACGAAAGAACTGCAACCATACGTGTTATACCGTTTTTCAGTTGTGGCGCAAAACTGCCTATACTAACGGCAATAGCTGGTGGCATAGTTCAAATTTTCAAGATTGGAAACGCTGACGCTATTACTTATGGAATGTACGTTTTGGGTGTCGTTACGGCTATAGTTTCCGTGCTTTTGATGCGTGGTACAACAATGAGAGGCGAAACAGCTCCGTTTATTATGGAACTTCCGTCTTATCACGCGCCACAGTTCAAAAATTTGATGATACACCTTTGGGACAAGGCAAAACACTTTGTCAAAAAAGCGTTTACAATCATCTTGGCGTCAACAATAGTTATATGGTTTGTAAGCCACTTTACTTGGGCTTGGACATACGTTCCTGACGAACTCATAAACACAAGTATGCTCGCAAGCATAGGTCAATTTATTCAACCGATATTCACGCCGTTGGGCTTTGGTTCTCAGTTGAATAGTTGGGGTTGGGTGTTTGCGGTGGCAGCGATTACTGGGCTAATTGCAAAAGAAAACGTAATTGCAACGTTCGGGACTTTGGGTGCTTTGATAGCTGGAGCAATGATAGACATTGAGGCTGACGGCGGAATTGCAGCTGTTGCCGCTATGATTGGCGCGACTGGAATTACCGTTCCCGCACTTATAGCTTTTATAGCTTTCAATATGACAACCATTCCGTGCTTTGCAGCGGTTGCAACGGCAAAGGCTGAGTTGCCAACAAAAAAGAGCTTTAATATGACAATCTTGTTTTGGCTTGGAACTTCATATCTGGTTGCGACTATGATTTATCTTATTGGTTCTTGGTGGTGGACGTTGTTTATCTTCCTTGCGCTTTGGGCGGTGGCGATAACTTTAATTATTCTGAACTACAAAGGCAAAATCAATGTTAAGGAATGGTTTGCATTAAAGAAAAATAAAAAAATTAAGGAGTAATGATATGAACGCTTGGGAAATAGTCTTAATTATTGCGTGCGTATTGATTGTATTAGGCGTCATTGTTGGCAGTTTTGTAAGAAAGAAAAAAGGCAAAAGCTCTTGTTGTTCTGAATGCTCGTCTTGCCCTTACGCAAACAAATGCGCAGATAAATCAAAAAACAAAAAGAATAAAGATTGACTTTGAAATAAGTTTTGATGATTTGCTCATACCACAATGTAAAATTAGAAAACTTAAAACCAAACTGTTTGAAACTGACTTAGACACAAAAAAGGCTTAAAACTAAACTGTTTGAAACCTTAAACTCAAAAGTCAAAAGTTTGAAGAACGAATTAAAGAAAGTCAAAAGATAATCAAACAAAAAAATTTCCAATAATATCTCCTCAAATAACACAAGCGAGGGCAGAACTTAAGTTTTGCCCTCGCTTGTGTTTATAGGTTAAGATGTTTAAGACTGCAAGTTTATACTTATTTTACTTGTTCGATTTTAAGCAAATTAGTGTGTCCTGTTTTGCCAACGTAAGTTGATGCAACAGTTACAACCGTATCTCCATCTTTTATATAATGGAAGCGTTTGCTTATTTCGGTTGCGTGATGGAAAAGTTCGTCACTAGAAACTTGATTTGTTCCCATGGTTGGAATTACGCCCCAGCTTAATGCAAGTTTATAGTATGTTTTTGGTACTGGCGTGATTGCAATAATTGGACATATAGGGCGGAAACGGCTTATCATTCTTGCGCTTGCTCCACTTTCGGTAACAACCAAAATTGCTTTGCAGTCTAAGTCCAAAGATGCTTTTACGGCTGTGTTTGAAATTGAGTCTGCAATATTTTTTATTACAAAATCTTGTGTGATAAAACGGCGTTTATAGTGAATGCAACTTTCAGTATATTGCGCGATTGTAGCCATTGTGCGTACAGCTTGAACTGGATATTTGCCAGAGGCTGTTTCACCACTTAACATTATCGCGCTTGCTCCGTCGTAAACAGCGTTTGCAACGTCTGACGTTTCAGCACGGGTAGGGCGGGAATTTGTTATCATACTTTCAAGCATTTCAGTAGCAACGATAACGCGTTTGCCTGCTTCTCTTGTGCGTTTGACAATTTCTTTTTGCAACTGTGGCAATTTTTCGTACGAAATTTCGACGCCCAAATCACCTCTTGCCACCATAATTCCGTCAGATGCAGTCATAATTTCTGAAAGGTTGTCAACACCTTTTTGGCTTTCAATTTTGGCAATTACGTCAATATCTGTGTTGCCGTGGCTTGCAAGAAATTTTTTAATTTGCAAAACGTCTTCTTTTGACGATACGAAAGACGCTGCAATAAAGTCTATGTCATTTTCAATTGCAAAAAGCAGATCTCGCTTGTCTGCTTCTGAAAGATATGGCAAATTCAAATCAACACCAGGTACGTTTATGGACTTGCTGTCGCTAAGTTTGCCACCGACAATAATTTTGAAAATTACGTCTTTGTCTTTGATTTCAGAAATAAGCATTTTTATGAGTCCGTCGCACATTAAAACTGTGTCGCCGACTTTTACTCTTTGGTAAAAGTCAGAGCAAGTTACGCTTGCGTGTTGTTGTGTGCCTATGACGTCATCGTTGGTTATGACAAAAGTATCGTTGTCTTTGATTTCAACGCTTCCGTTTTCAAACTTTTTCAACCTAATTTCAGGACCACGTGTGTCAATCATAATGGCGATTGATTCTTCAAGTTCCTCACGAATTTCCTTTATGGTATCAATATGTAATTTATGGTCAGCCAAAGTGCCGTGACTCATATTGAGCCTTGCCACGTTCATACCTGCCTTAGCCATATCAATGATTGTTTGCTTGCGTTCCGATGACGGGCCGATTGTCGCGATTATTTTGGTTTTTTTCATAGTTTAACTCCGTTACGGCACAAATTTCGCCGTTGATTACATTATACCATTTAGAATGAAAATCGCAATAAAAAAACCGCCATATAAAGCGGTTTTATTGTTATTATTTTGGTTGAGGATAGGTATATATCTTTCCAACGTAGTTTTCCATAACGACTTCCTTGTCATTCTTTGAAATCACATAGTTGTAGTTGATAGGAATTTTGCCTCCGCCTTCAGGTGCGTCAATAACAAATTTAGGTACGGCAAAGCCTGAGATATAACCTTGCAACTTGTGTATGATTTCAACGCCCGTGTCAACGGTTGTGCGGAAATGACCTATTCCTTGGCTTAAGTCACATTGATACAGGTAGTAAGGTCTAACCCTTGCTTGCACAAGTTTTGTCACCAAAGTTTTCATTGTTTCAACGTTGTCGTTTATGCCTTTCAAAAGTACGCTTTGGTTGCCAAGCGGAATGCCTGCGTCAATGATTTTAGCACACGCTTTTTTTGCATCGTCCGTAACTTCGTTGGGGTGGTTGAAGTGGGTGTTAATCCAAATAGGGTGATACTTTTTGAGCATATTGACAAGGTCGTCTGTGATACGCATTGGCATTACAACGGGGACTCTTGTGCCAATTCTGATGACGCCAATATGTGGAATTGCTCTTAAACTTGAAATGATATATTCGAGTTTTTCGTCACTCATAACTAACGGGTCGCCACCTGAAATTAAAACGTCGTTGATTTCCTCGTGGTTTTTGATGTAGTTGAGCGCATTGTCAAACTCTTTTTTGGATATCATTGTGTCTTCTTCACCAACAACTCTACGTCTTGTGCAATGGCGGCAATACATTGAGCATTTGAAAGTAACAAGCAAAAGCACGCGGTTCGGATAACGGTGAACGATATGCGGAATTGGACTGTCGCCTTCTTCATTGAGTGGGTCGGCGAGGTCGTTGTCACAAGGTTTGAGTTCTTCAATAGACGGTACGCATTGTTTCTTTACAGGGTCGTTTGCATCTGAAAAGTTGATGAGTGACGCATAATATGGCGTAATTGCCATTTTGAAATGTTCAAGACATTTTGAAATTTGTGTGCGTTCATCATCTGTCATAGGCAGAATTTCAGCAAGTTTATTTACGTCCGTAATTCTGTTTTTGAATTGCCACTTCCAATCGTTCCAAAAATCTTTGTTTTTGGATTTATCAATCAAATTTTTCATTCCGCGCCTCAGTTATTGTTGCACCTATCAAGGGCGATTTTGAAAATGCTTTGAACAAGTTCTTTATGGCTGACACCACAAAATTCTGCAAGCATAGGGAAGTCGCTGTAATGTGGTGCAAGTCCTGGCAACGGATTGATTTCAATAAAATATGGTTTGCCTGTTTGGTCAAGTCGGAAGTCCATTCTTGCAAAATCTCTGCAACCCAATATGTCAAAAACTTTTTTTGACATTTTAATTATTTTATTCTCGGTTTTTTTGTCTATATCGGACGGGCATTTATAATCTATATATTCTTTATAATTTTGTTTTACGCCAAAACTGTAAACGCAAAAATCGTCCTGTGTCTTCTTTTTATAGCAGATTTCCATTGGAGGAAACACTTTTAATTTTTTTCCGTTTCCAAGCAAACCAACGGTAAATTCACGTCCGCTCAAAAAGCGTTCAACAAGCATTTCACCATCGTACAAAACAAAGTTTTTGTCCAACAAGGCTTGCAATTCGTCTTTGTTGTTTGCAACGCAAACGTCAGCTATACCTTTGCTTGAACCTTCTGCGTTTGGCTTTACAATGACGGGGAATTGAATTTTGTCATAGGGGACTTTTGAATTTTTGTTGAACAAGAAATATTCCGCAGTCGCAACACCTTCAGACGCAACAATCTTTTTTGTCAATGCTTTATCAAGCGCGATTGCAAGGGTGGTCGCGTCAGAACCGCTGTATGGAATGCCAAACATATCCAATATGATAGGGGTTTGCGCTTCTCTTGCTCTTCCTCTAAGACCTTCGGCAATATTAAAAGCGAAATCGACTTTTCGATTTTTAAGTTTGTTGCACAAATTTACGTCTGCTTCTAAAAGAATGACTTTGTATCCTAATTTGGATATAGTCCTCTTTATGGCGTGGACGGTGCTTATACTGTCGTATTCGGCTTCTGCGTCGGGGGCTGAGGATAAAATACCTTTCTTAAGGTTGTAAATTATTGCTACGGTTTTTTGCTGATTTTTTAAGGGAACGTCTGTGTTTATTGCGTCCATAATCATTACCCGAAAAGCGTTTGACTTTTCCTATATTTTTATTGTTTGTGCGTTAAATATATTCCAGATTTTTAAGATTGTAAACTGTTTTTAATAAGAATTTTTTTATGATTTTTTTTAAGGATAAAAATGCAAAATTTTCTTATAAAAAAACAACAGTTTTCTACAAAAAAATGCACTATTTAGTGACTTTTTTGCCAAAGTTTAATTTTTTGTAT
>CAZQGE010000045.1:0-10895 GCA_964592815.1 uncultured Bacteroidaceae bacterium
ATAGCCCTCTAAACTTTATAACTTCAAATGGTTTTGCCTTTTGATGAGTTTTTGCCTTTTGCCAAGTTTTAGACAGAAAATAAATTTTTATTTTTAGCTATGTTTTGGACATAAATGAGCTTTTAATTTCAGTTATGTTTTGGACAGGAATGAGATTTTTCTGCCTTATTAGTTTATATAATTTTTTATCATTGCTTGAAAAATTGCAACAACTCAACATTTGCATTTTTAAGATCAAATCTTTTATTGCAAAATAGTGCTATGCAATTTGCTCGGGCGAGGGCTGTTCATCTATTGGCGGAAGCTCTGTCGGCAATGATTTGTCGTGCTTGTATGACAACTTCAAAAGTATTGGTGTAAGCAACGTCGTGATTATGATAAGTATCAAAACAAATGGCATAATTGCTTGGTCAACAAGTCCGCTATCTAAGCCTTTTTGCGCGCACACCAAAACAACTTCAGCACGTACCATCATACCTACGCCGACGCGGTAACTATCTTTTATTCCATATCCGCACATTAACGAACCTAAACCGCAACCGATAAGTTTTCCTGCAATTCCAACGGCGACAAACGCAAAACCAAAGCCGACAAAACCTGGGTTAATATTGGCGAAATTTGCTTGTATTCCTATGTTTGCAAAAAACACGGGAGCAAAAATCATATAGTTTGCAACTTCAATTTTCTTGTCAATGTAGTTGGATTCGTTAAGACCGGAAATCATCAAGCCTGCAATGTATGCGCCTGTGATATCTGCAACACCAAACCAGCGTTCGGCGGCATACGCAAGGAAGAAACACAGCGCAAAAGAGAAAATTGGGATTCTGCGCATATGCGTGTATTTTTTGGATATGGCTTTCATTATGTAATGAATTGCAATTCCAAGGAAGATTGCAAGGACAAAGAAACCTACCATTTTGCCTATTACAATTCCTATATCTGCTGCAGAACCTGTTTTGCTTATTCCAACAAACAAAGATAGTAAGACAACGCCAATTATATCGTCAAGAATTGCGGCTGCAATGATTGACGTGCCGACTTTTGAGTTTAACTTTCCAAGTTCTTTGAGAGCAGCTACGGTTATACTCACGGACGTAGCTGCCAAAATTGTGCCATAAAATAAGTTTGAAATTACGGTGTGTTGCGTCATATCTTGGAAACCACCGTTGAAAGCGCAAGCTACAATAAAGCCTAAACCAACAGGGACAATGACGCCTAAAGAGGTTATTACTAATGAGGGTAACCCAGTTTTTTTGAACTGTTTTAGGTCGGTTTCAATACCTGCTGAAAACATTATCAAAACTACACCGATTTTGGCAAGGAACGACAATCCTGCCATAGTGTCGGCAGAAAAAATTGTTTGACCAGGGATAAGTTTTAGCAACCCTAAAAGAATGCCTGCAATAAGCATTCCAACAACTTGTGGCAAGCCGAAACGCTTTCCTAACAAAGAAAAAACTTTTGTTGCGACTAATATTAAAGCCAACGGCAATAGTAAACGATAATATTCCATAAAATCACCTTTCCAATTCGAGATTGTTATAACACTATGCCAGATACAAGTCAAGCGTAAATGATACTAATGGAGTTGGTTTGCTCACGCGTTAGATATGCCTACAAATAATTAAAAAAGAAAGTTGCAAGATTAGGACTTTTATGTTACAATTTAACCGATTGTGGAGGAAACAAGTTTATGAGTAAGTTAGGATTAGTTTTGGAAGGCGGTGCTGCAAAAGGCGCTTATGAAGCAGGTGTAATACAAGCAATGTCGGAAGCTGGAATTGAATTTGACGCTGTCAGCGGTGCGTCAATAGGCGCTATTAACGGAGCGGCTTACGTTCAAGGTGGATATGAATTTTTGGACAAAGTTTGGACGGATATAATCACACATACTTTTTTTGACATAAGCGACGATATGATTGCGCGCTTCAAGAAAAAAGACTTTGATTTGGATATGCTTTTTTACGCGGGCAAAAAACTTACGTCTTTGTGGGAAGAAATTAGAACTTCTTATGAAACAGCTTCCGAATACATACAAACTGAGTTGAACGAAAACTCCGTCCGCAAAAGCAATAAAGATTTTGGGCTTGTTACGTACAATATGTCGGATATGAAACCCGTTGAAATTATGAAAAATGAAATTCCACAAGGGCAAATGTACGAATATCTTATGGCATCAACCTCGTTCCCAATTTTTCCAGCTCAAATTATAGACGGAAAAAAATATATCGACGGTAGCGTGTTTGATAACCTTCCTATCACTTTACTTGCTAAAAACGGCTACAAAAAAATGGTTGTCGTCAGAGTTAACACGATGCAAAAAATGCAGAAACGTAAACTTGAAATTGATGACCTTGACTTGTTTTATATTGCCCCTGAAAAAGACTTGGGCTTAGGTATGTCGTTCTCAAGTGAAAAAATATTGCATTTCCGTGAAGTAGGTTACGCTGACGGAAAAGCAGCACTTGCTAACGGTCTAAAAGAATTTTTGGAAAGATAGTGAGAAAATTATCTTTTAATTTGGATAGAATTCCAACAGAGGCATTATGAATAATAAAATTATTTTGTTGGATTCCAACAGTTTATTTCATCGCGCTTATCACGCATTACCCAATTTGAAAACTTCAAAGGGAATGTTTACGGGCGCGATTTTTGGATTTATTACCATTCTTCTAAGGATTATTAAAGAACAAAAACCTACGCATATTGCAGCGGCTTTTGACCTTAAAGCTCCCACTTTTCGTCATCAAATGTTTGAAAATTACAAGGGTACAAGAAAACCTATGGACGAAGAGTTGCTTCAACAACTTCAACCACTCAAAGATTTGCTTGATGCTATGAATATAAAAATAGTAAGCCTAGAAGGTTATGAAGCAGATGATATTTTAGGTACGCTTGCAAAGCGTTTTGATGACGATACGATAATTGTTACGGGTGACCGAGACAGCTTTCAGTTGGTGTCTGAATCAACGAGAATTTTTTGGACAAAGAAGGGCGTAAGCGAAATCGAAATTTATACGCCTGAAAGACTTGCCGAAGATGGCTTTTCTGTTGCAAGTTTTATCGATTATAAGGCTTTAAGGGGTGACCCGTCCGATAATATTCCTGGCGTTAAGGGTGTTGGAGAGAAGACGGCAAAACAGTTGTTGGACACTTATAAAACACTTGAAAATGTGCTTAACAATGCGGCAAACGTCAAAGGTAAGTTGGGAGAAACTCTTGCTGAAAGTTACGACATTGCTATGTTGTCAAGAAAACTTGCGACAATAGATTGCGACGTGCCTGTTAAATGCGAATTAGATGATATTAAATTCAATCCGATTTTTTCCATAAAGGTTAAAAACATGCTTTCCGATTTGGAAATGCCGTCTTTATTAAATAGAATGGAATTTGAAAATGGCGGAGAAAATGAAAATTTAGAAGAAAACTTTGAACAAGAAGAATATGAAAAAATTGAGATAAATACGGCACAGCAACTCAAAAATGCGTTGAAAGGCGAAAAAATTGCGTTATACGTTGATAAAACTATAAAATTTTCCGTAGATAGAAAGACTGAATATTCAATCATTGGCAAAGCTGATTTGTTTAGCGACGGGTTGGACTTTGACGAAGCATTGGAGATTATAAAAAGTAATCTTGACGCTAAAGAATTGATTTGCTTTGACTTCAAACAATTATCACTTGAATATGGCTTAAAGTGTGACAAGTTTTTTGATTTGATGATTGCTTGTCATCTTGCAAGAGAAAGCGCAACTATAAAAGAGTTAAGCACGGTGCTCAATGCTGACGGTTTTGAAATTTCAACAGTTTCTATGTTGGTGGCTTATGAAAGTTTGAAAAAAAGCCTCAAAGATAAAAATCTTTACAAACTGTTTTATGAAGTTGAGCAACCTCTTGCTGTGGTGCTTAGAAATATGCAGGAAAGAGGATTTTCAGTTAAAACTCAAACTCTTAAAGCGTTGGAAGTTGAGTACGCACAAAAACTCAATTCGCTTACAGACCAAATTCATAACTTGGCTGGGGTTGATTTTAATATTGCATCTCCAAAACAACTTGGGGAAGTTTTGTTTGAAAAAATGAACTTGCCACACGGAAAAAAGAATAAGACTGGGTTTTCTGTCAGTGAAGACGTGCTTACAAAAATCTTTGATATACATCCGATAATTCCACTCATTTTGGAATATAGACATTTTTCAAAATTGCAATCTACCTATGTTGTTGGTTTGCAACCACTTGTAAAAAACGGCAAAATTCATACGGAATTTAAGCAATGTATTACTGCTACGGGCAGATTGTCGTCTGTAAACCCTAATTTGCAAAATATACCAGATAAGGGTGACGACGCAAAACAAATTAAAAATGCTTTTACCGCTTCAAAAGATTGCATTTTGGTTTCGGCGGACTATTCACAAATTGAACTTAGACTACTTGCGCATTTCAGCGAAGACCAAAAACTTATCGAGGCATATAACAGGGCAGACGATATTCACGCTTTGACGGCTTCTCAAATTTTGAATAAGCCAATTTCAGAAGTTACACCACAAGAGAGGAAAGCAGCAAAAGCCGTAAACTTTGGTATTATATATGGTATGAGCGGTTTCGGTTTGGCTGAAAACTTGTCTATTTCCAGGTTTAAGGCAACTGAATTTATCAATAATTACTTTGAGAAGTATCCAACTGTTAAAGCATATATTGAAAGTAATATCAAAATTGCAAAAGAGAATGGATATGCTGTAACATTGCTTAACAGACGCAGAAATTTGAGTGACCTTAACTCATCAAATTATATGGTTCGTTCTGCTGCTGAGAGAATGGCTATGAACACACCGTTGCAAGGTTCGGCGGCGGATATTGTTAAACTCGCTATGCTTAAAGTCGAAAATAGACTTAAAGGTTTGAAATCAAAAATGATATTGCAAGTTCACGACGAATTGATTGTTGACACATTCAAAGATGAAGTGGACGAAATTAGACATATTCTTAAAACTGAAATGGAAAACGTTGTAAAACTCAGAGTTCCGCTGGTCGTGGACGTCGAAACTGCTGAAAATTGGGGTGAGATGAAATGAAATTAGCGGTGATTGGTGGCATTGGAAGCGGTAAAAGTGAAGTTTGCAAAGTAGCTAAGGAAATTGGCTTTAACGTAGTTTCAGCCGACCAGATTAACAAAGAAATGCTTATGGATAAGGCTTACTTAAAAAAATTAGAATTGGCTTTTCCTAAGGCATTTTTCAATGGCAAATTTGATAAGCAAATATTAGCAAACGAAGTCTTTTGCGACAAAAAAAAGTTGCAAAAATTGAACTCTATCGCACACCCAGAAATAGTAAAAAGATTGATGTCTTATAATGGCGACAACTTAGTCGTGGAGTTACCGTTGATTTTTGAAAGCGGTTGCGCGTCAGCGTTTGACAATATACTTCTTATTGATACCAAATTTAGATTGCGTATAAAAAGGCTAAAAGGCAGAGGAATTGTGCCAAGCAAGTCATTGAGAATTATGCGCGCGCAAGTCCCAACGTCAAAACTTAGAAAAATTTCTACATATATCATCAAAAATAACGGCAGTCTTAATGATTTGAGAAATAATGCAAAATGTTATCTAAGCACTTTTTTGGAACTTGAGACCAAAAAGCATACAAATTGACCTTTTAGAGTGACTTGCAGTTAATTTGTGAATTGCATATTTCAAAAATATAATATTTGGTCAAAAATTTATAGTATATAAGTAAATGTAAACGGCTTAGCATAAAATTGTTAGCGTTGTTTTTATATTTTGGAGGTATAAAAATGATTGAAGGGAAAAGTATCGTCCTTACGGGCGCAAATAGCGGTATAGGTCTTGAAACACTCAAACTTTTTGTTCAAGGCGGAAATAAGGTTTTGGCAGTTGATTTGAATACGGACAAAATTGAAACGTTTGACAAAGCGTTGGTAATTCCTATGAAATGTGACGTTTCAACCAAGGAAAATATTGACTTGATTTTTGAAAAAGCCAAGGAAATTTTGGGGAAAATTGACATATTCTATGCAAACGCAGGCTTTCCATATTTTGAAAAAATGGACTATGTTAATTGGGATAGAATGGACAAAATTTTCAAGGTTAATACATACTCACCAATCTATTCTTTCCAAAAATACGTCGAATTTTTAGGCGGAAAAGAAGGCAGTTTTGCTGTTACAGTTTCAGCTATGGGCAAAATGGGTATGCCAGGATTTGCACTTTATGGCGGAACTAAGTTTGCAATGCAAGGTTGGCAACAATGTATGCGTTTAGAAATGCCAAAAAATGTGTCGTTGACTTGTCTTTATCCTGTTGCAACCGATACGGGATTTTTTGCTAAAGCGACAGAAGACACAAAAAAGGAAATGCAAAAACCTTTTCCTGTTCAAAAGCCTTCTCACGTTGCAAAATGTATGGTTAAAGGAATTGAAAAGAAAAAAAAGTATGTAAATCCTTGCAAGTTATTTAGTTTGTCATTGGTATTATTTGCAATTTGTCCACCGATAAGAACTATATATTGGGCACTTGAAAATAGAAAGTTTCAGAAATATTTGAAGACGGCAAAATAAACGTAAAATAAGGGCTTAAACAAAATCAATTTGTTGACAAATGAGCGTTGCTAAGCTAAAATGACAACTATGCGTGGGTGGCGGAATTGGCAGACGCGCTAGATTCAGGTTCTAGTGTTGGCAACGACATGTGGGTTCAAGTCCCGTCCCGCGCACCAGTAAAACAAGTCTTTTGACTTGTTTTTTTATTGACATTTATGTCTTAAACCCTGTTATAGTTGCGACGTTGTGTATATATTTAGATATTACGGTGACCAACAAACAATATCAGTTGGTCGTTTTAGTTGCGCCGTTTTGTCAAATTTTAATTTATCTAATTATCTCAAAATTAAATTAACATTAAATAAAGTGGACAAGATTAACTAATTATATTATAATTTGACAAATATACCGTGAATTTGAATTGTTTTATTGAATTGTTAAAATTATGTATGTCGCAATTATTTGTAATATTACGATAAATAGACAGAATTATATGGTTGAAAAATCATATTTAGGGAGTAATTATGAAGATTCTTGTTGTAGAAGATGATGAAAAGTTGTCAAAGATTTTATCAGTTGCATTGACGCCTATTGGAGACGTATCGTCTGCGCTGTCTGGCGAAAAAGCTATTGATATGGTCAACATACAATTTTATGACTTGATTGTGCTTGATTTGATGCTTGGAAAAATGAGCGGTATTGATGTGCTAAAAGAAATTAGAAGACAATATCTGATGCCGATTATCATTCTTTCGGCTCTTAGTGACGTGGATAAAAAGATAGAATGCTTTAAGTTGGGAGCTGACGATTACATGACAAAGCCTTTTTCAAGGGAAGAATTGCTTGTTAGGGTAGAGTCCGCATTGCGTAGAACTAGCGGTAATTTTAAGGGCGCGTTGTATAATTTTAAGAATGCAGAAATAAATTTTGGCAATAAAATGCTTACGATTGACGGAAAGTATGTCGAAATGAACAGAAAAACTTATGAGATTTTGGAAATACTTGTGAGAAATAAAGAAGTTGTGCTTACAAGACAGCAGATATATGACAGAGTTTGGGGCTATTTTTCCGATACCGTGCCGACTGTCATTGAAGTTAATATTTTTAAGCTAAGAAAAATTTTAGCTGAATATGGTCTTGACAGCAGTTTGAAAACGTTAAAAGGTACGGGATATATGTGGACTGAAAAGGTGTAATATGAAAATGGAACTTAAAGTAAAAAAGAAACTTGGGAAATACATTTTTTTTAATGTGATTATTTTGCTTTTAACGTTTGGTTCGCTAGCTTTTGGGTTAGGATTTTTTGCTACAACTTCAAGTGAAAAAATGGCTAAAAATGGTATTGTTCAATATTCGGACGTAATTTCAAGTTACACCATAGAAGAACTAAAAAATGCGTGTACGGCTGAAGTTGTTGAAAACTCTACATTGTTAAACCCTAATTACTACTATGCAATCTATACAAGGAGAAGCGACGGAAGCCTGAGTATGCTTACAAGAAATCAGTTTTTGAGGCAACAAAACCCTGTTATTGGGGGTAAACTTGCGGAAGTTACAAAAGAAAAAATCGCTGGAAATACGTTTTTGACATACACAACAAATTACAATATGTCAAACACGGAATATATAAAAATTTTTGTGACGGCAGATTGGACTTCAGAAGCTGGCGAATATGTCGGAGTTAGAAGTATCGGTTTTATTTTGTCGTTTTTTATATTAAGTTTTTTGGTTAGCGTAGGGCTTGCATATTTTGAAATTAGACCTGCTATCAACACCTTGCAAGAACAAAAGAATTTTATCAACGATATGTCGCACGAAATAAGAACACCGCTTGCAATCATAAAAGGTAACCTTGAAAATTTGAAAGCCATACCTAATGCAACCATTGAGGAAGTTGGTGAAACGATAGATGAATGTTTGGAAGAAGTTGACTATATGACAACAATGTCAACAGGGCTTCTTAACGTCGTTAAAAGTGGAACAAAATCTAACAAAACAGACGCTAAAATGAGTGACGTCGTTGGCGCAACGATTGAAACTTATGCAGACTTGGCGTCAATAAGCAATAAATCTTTGATTGCAAATATAGAAACGTGTAATATGCCTGTTGATAAGGCAAAAATTAAAGAATTACTTTCTATCTTGATTGATAATTCACTCAAATATACGCGTGATGGAGATAAAATTTCTGTCAAGCTAAAAAATAACGACAGCGGTTGCGTGCTGACTGTTGCCGACACTGGAATTGGCGTCAGTCAAGATGAAATTCCTAAACTTTTTGAAAGGTTTTTCCGAGCAGAAAATGCAAAAAGTTTTGAAGGTACGGGGTTAGGCTTGACTATTGCAAAATCTATTGTAGAAAGCATGAACGGAACAATTAAAGCAAACAGAAATTACCCAAAAGGTTTGGAGATTGCTGTATCTTTTAGAAAGGAATGATATGAAAAAATGCTTCTTATTGATTTTAGTTTTGGTTATGCTTGCTTTGACGTCTGCAAGTTTGGTTGCTTGCAACACCCAAAAGATTGATAGCATAAAACCAACCGATTGGACTTCATATTTAAGTGAAGTTGCTTCTAAAGTTGCAGATGAACTGAAACAAGACACCATATCAATAAACGTTAAAGGGAACTTTTTAAGCGTAAAAAATGACATTACGACAGAGAGTAAAATAGACATAAAGTTGTTTTGGGATAAGCAAAATGTCGAGAACTCATATTTTTTGTTTCAAAAAACAGGCAAAAATATTTTTGATAATGATGAAGTAAAGTTCAAATTATTTGCAGATTACAAAGACTTGTACCTAGAAATGAAAATTTTTCTTGCGTCAAAAAAATATAAAATTGTTGATTTCAAATTTTTTGACATTCTCGCAAAAGCTGCGCAAACTAAATCAAATTTTGATATTAACAACGCATTTTTAACCATTGGTAAAATGCTTTTTGATGAAGTTGATGCAAATTCTGATAAAACTGAGTATAAGTTTGAGTTCCAAGGTGAAAACATGTGGAAAGGTAGGTCGCTTAAATATTACAATATGTTGACTGAAAACATAAATATTGTACTTTTAAGGCTGCTTTATAACAACTTGGGAGCATCTTCAGAAGAAGAACTTATAAACTCACTTCCAAAACTGAAAGGAAAGGTATGCTTTGGTTTTGAAGGGGGAAAACTTACAAAAATTTCTGCTGACAATCTCTTAAACCTAAAAACTGAAAGCGTTATAACAATGGCTCTTGACGTTGCAATTTCAAATCAAGCAACGTCATTAGTAACAGAATTAAAACCAATGAATGACAGCAGTTTCAATGTCTCAAAACTTGGCACTTTCAATATGAAAGGCGTTTTGGGACTGCTTACGTCAAACGGAAATAAGGACGCTGCAAAATATAGTTTTTCATTGAATTCCAATATAGATTTGACAGCATTGTTTTTGAATGATTACGATTTTTCAAAACTTCCAAACGACAATGAGTTCCATTTTAGGATTGGGCATACGCCAAACAAGTATTACAACGAATTTTGTGGAAGCAAAATTCAACATACTGACGGCGCGCTACTGGATATAGGTTTTTCAAAGAATGATTTTCAGACAAGTAATATTTATGTAAGTACACATATAAAAGGCGTGTTTAATGACAATATGCTAAGACGCAGAAACGTCACAAATTTGACAACATTCAAAGAACAAATGCCAGATTACATTCTTGGATTATTGCCAGGTACGTCAATGACAAAAGATGGTGGACTTTTCGACATTATGTTAAACGTTTTTTTGGGCAATTTTTTTACCATTGACAGAATTGAACTTGACGCAAACGATGTTGTAAGTTACATAAAAAATGTTTTTGCAAAAACTATGATTTTGGAGTTTTTGGACAGTTACGAGTTTCAAAACGATAAAATTAAATTCCAAATTGACAGTGCAGAATATGGAAAATTTGAGGACGTAGATGTATTTAATAAAGTTTTGATTGAACAAAAAGAAGGCGTAGAAAAAAATTACTCATCGTCAATTAACTATAAAAACTTATTGTTTACAGACGTTAAAAAAGTTGATGCATTAAGTTATAACGGCGAAAAAATTGATGCAATTTATAAAACAACAAAAGAATTAGCGATTGGCTACAACTCTAAACAGTTTATTCCTCTTACAAACAATTTGGACAACATTGTAGGTAATACCATTAAGGTTTTGCCTAGTTATGTTGTTGAAAGGTCAGACGACGAGGGACTTTATTGCAAAATTGTTGAATATGAGGTCATAAGTAAAACAGATAAGACAACCAAATTACGACTTAAAGTTGACTATCCTAAAATATATAACGGAACTGCAATGG
>CAZQGE010000046.1:0-10769 GCA_964592815.1 uncultured Bacteroidaceae bacterium
CAGTTTCTTAATTATTTTTATAATTATATTATTTTTTTAAGAGTATGTTCGACTGCCAATCTAACGTGTTCATAAGTTAATCCGCCTTGCACGTATGCAATATATGGCTCTTTAATTGGAGAATCTGCACTTAATTCTATTGATGAACCTTGAACAAATGCGCCTGCTGCCATTATAACTTGGTGCTGATAACCTGGCATATCCCACGGAACTGGCTGAACGTTGCTGTCAATTGGAGAAATTTCTTGTATAGCACAACAAAAATCTATCAATTGTTGTTTTGAATTCAATTTTATGCTTGTTACAATGTCATAGGGATTTTGTTTTTTGCAAGGTAAAGTTTCATATCCTAATTTTTCATAAGCTTTTGCAAACAATAATGAGCCTTTTAATGCGTTTTTTGTTACCGATGGAGCAAAAAATAGACCTTGATAGTATGGTAAATATCCTGAGATATATGAACTTTCTTCTATTCCAATTGATGGAGCGGTTAAACGGTAACTTGCAAGTGTTACAAGTTCTTTTTTGCCTGCAACATAACCGCCAGTTGGAGCAACTCCGCCTCCGATATTTTTAATAAGTGAGCCTGCAATCATATCTGCGCCAACTTCGATTGGTTCTTTTTCTTGAACAAATTCCCCGTAACAATTATCAACCAAAATTAAGGTTTCAGGCGATATTTCCTTAATGAAAGCAATCAAATCGGCAACTAATTCAATAGAAATAGCTTGACGTAAGCTATATCCACGGCTTCTTGCCAAAAACACAGCTTTAATTTTTTGGCTTTTAAGTTGTTTTTTTATGTTTTCTTTATCAAATTCAGGCGTAAAATCATCATTTTGCAACAAATCTATATGGTCAAATTTTATTCCGTAATCTTTCAATGATCCTTTATTTTCACCACATATAACGTCTGTTAACGTGTCATAAGGCATTCCTGAAACTGCTAATAGTTTATCTCCTGGACGAAGTGAAGCAAAAAGCATAAGCGTCAAGGCGTGTGTGCCTGACACAATATTAGGCGACACGATTGCGTCTTCAGCTCTAAAAATTGTTGCATAAAGTTTTGATAGAGAGTCACGACCACTGTCGTCGTAGCCATAACCAGTAGTTCCAAAAAAATGGCGAGCTTGTATTGCATTCTCTCTAAATGCATCAAGAACTTTTTTTTGGTTGAAAAGTGAAATTTTTTCTAAGCGTTCATATTGTTGAGTTAATTCTTTTTCGCACTCTAATATAAGAGTTTCTGCCTGTTCTGTAAACATATTTCTCCATAAGTATTCTAAAATATTGTATTTTATATAGTAATATCAACTTATATTGTTTATTGTTTTGTTAATTCTTTAATTATATAGTCTATTGCGCTTTGTGTATCATATATATCAAACCATTTTATAAATTGATATTTTCTGAACCAAGTAAGCTGTCGCTTTGCGTAATTTCTCGAATCTTGTTTGATTTTTTCTTTTATAAAAGCCAATGTTTCATCATCAATAACGTATTTATTGTCATTGATTTGATAGGCGCAATTTGCAAATTCTTTGTATCCAATAGCTTGCATACTTTGATAATTGAAGTTACCTACTTTATATACTTCATCTATTAGACCTTGCTCAAACATATCGTCAACTCTTTTATTTATGCGATTATAAAGTTCTGTACGTTCCGTGTTTAATCCTATCATTAAAACATCAGACATAATAGTTTGGTCAGCATTTTCTTTTCTTGTTTTCCCAGTTGAAATGACAATCTCTAAAGCTCTTATTACTCGTTTTGTATCATTTGGATGAAGTTTGTTTGCGCTTTCAATATCCAAAGACTTCAACTTATTATGCAGATACTCTGCACCATTGACTTTTAACTCTTCTTCTAAATTTTTTCTTAATTCAGAATCTTTGATTGTATTCCCAAAATTATAAGGATAAATTAATGCTTCAAAATACAATCCTGTTCCACCTACTATTATTGGCAACTTATTATTTTCTAATGCTGAGTTGATGTGTTTTCTTGCTTGTTCAGACCACTCTGCAACTGAAAAATCACAATCGTAATTTACAATATCTACCATTTTATGCGGGACTAAAGCTCTGTTTTCAAGGCATTCCTTTGCTGTCCCAATATCTAACCCTTTATATATTTGCATACTATCGGCGGATATAATTACGCTGTCAATTTTCTTTGCAACTTCCATTGCTAAGTTAGACTTTCCTGAGCCTGTTGGCCCCACAATGTATAAAGGTTGAAGATTAGAAATTTTTATCATATATTGCTGTCCTATTTTTATGCGCTGTCAATTTTTATTCAAACTATTCTTTTGAAAAGTTTTTCAATCTGTGATTTTGTTATCGTAACAACCGCGGGACGCCCGTGCGGACATTCTGATGGAAGATTGCCATTGTCATCCATAAAATTATTTATAACATATTCTAGCTGTTCAGCTGAAAGCGATTGCCCGCCTTTTATTGCTTGTTTGCACGCCTGCTGACATAATGTGTCTTTAAGCATTTCAAAGGCATTTAATTCTTTCAAACTAGAAACGTCTGTCAACAAAGAATTTATCAATTTTGAAACGTTTAGTTTTGCAAAGAATGCAGGAACGCTGTGCAAATATATATTTTCATTATCTTGTCTAAAATCAAAACCAATGGAAGAAAATTGAGAAATGTTGTTAAGTATATAGTCTTTTTCTATTTCGCTTATATCTAGTTGATATGGGACTAGCAATGACTGCGTAAAATCATTAGACATTGATGACTTGATTTTGTCATACAAAATGCGTTCATGCGCAGCGTGCTGGTCAATAATATAAACTTTCTCATCGCGTTCAAGAATTATATACGTGTCAAAAATTTGACCTATAATTTTTCCGTCAAAAACTCCGTTAGATTGTTGTGAATTATAAGTTAATTCAAAATCACACGATTTGTTAGCAACATTTTTTTCACTTAAAATTGGATTAGAATCGTTAGCTTGTTCGGATATATTATGAATATCTGACGTTAAAATTGTATTTGAATCGTCATATATTTCTTTTTTATAACTATTCGTAAAATACTTGTTGCCTATCTCTTTTCCTTGATTGTTTGATCGTGCTTCATTTTCTAAAGATTTATATTTACAATCACTTTCAACATCGTTTGAATTATTTGAAGCATACTTAAAGTTTGAAAGCGTTTCAAGTCGTTCTTTGAATAAATTTCTGTTGTCCGCGATAATGTTTTTCTCATCACTTACAAATTGATTGCTTATATTTTTTTTATTGAGTTCAAATGAACTCAATATATCATCTTTTAATTGCGAATTTTTGCTATTATTTATTTGAAAATTAGTGTTTTTAGGAGCTGATTTTCCGTATAAAAACGCTGTTTCAATTCGCGGTTGAAAGTAATTTTCAGTTTTAATTTCAGGTTCAGTATTCGGTTTGGATAAATTGATTTTATCTTCAAAAGATTGTTTTTCTATTGCGCTTAACAAGGCGTGATATACCGTGCTAAAAATGGCTTTGGGGTTTGTAAATCTTACCTCGGTTTTTGATGGATGAACGTTTACGTCAACGTCGTCAAACGGAACAACAATATCAAGCACAAAAACAGGAAAACTACGTTTCATAACATAATTTTCATACGCTTTTTCAACAGCGATTGTTATGGTTTGGTCTTTAATATTTCTGCCGTTTACCATAATATATTGATGCGTACGATTAGGTTTTTGAAAAGCTATTTTTGACGTGTATCCTCTGACAGTAATTGAATTTGCAGTAAAAACGGGAATTTCAACTAGGTTTTCAATAGTTTTTGAGTCAAAGACAGAGAAAAGCGAGTCAAACAATGTGCCGTTATTTTGTGATAAAAGCAAGCCTTTTTCGTCGCTTAGCGTTATGTTAAGTTGAGGATTTGAAAGCGCAAAATTTTTGACAGTATCAATGATATATCGCTGTTCTGAACTTTCTTTTTTTAAGAATTTTAAGCGCGCGGGTGTGTTGTAAAATAGGTCAAAAACAGAAATTATCGTTCCATTTTGCCTTGACACAAACTCTTTTGACACAACTTTTCCGCCGTCTAAAATAAGTTTTGTGGCGAAATCGGCATCTTTGTTTTTAGAAACCATTTCAATTTTGCTTATTGACGCTATACTTGGCAATGCCTCGCCTCTAAAACCTAGAGTTGATATTGTGCTTAAGTCTTCATAAGTAGAAATTTTGCTTGTTGCGTGAGGTAAAAAAGCCGTTTCTATGTCATCACTTGTAATTCCTATCCCGTTGTCACTAATTTGAATAAGTCCTATTCCACCGCGTTCAATTTTGACGTCTACTTGCGTTGCACCTGCGTCAACAGTATTTTCTAGCAGTTCTTTAACAACGGATGAAGGTCTTTCAACTACTTCGCCCGCCGCAATCATATTATATACGCTTGGTGAAAGTACGTTAATTTTCATTTATTATTCTCCAACTGTTTTTTCAAGTCGCTTAAAATTGTTAGCGCTTGAATAGGTGTCAAGTTATCTATGGACAAATCTGAAATTTGTTGTTCAATGGCACTCGATTTATTGTCAAATAAACTTACTTGTTTTGTGACATTTTTCTTTGATGAAGCTAAAAGCATTTCGTTTGTATCGCGATTTTTTGAGTCGTTTTCAAGGCTTTGCATAATTTGTTTTGCGTGGTCGATAACAGGCTTCAAAATACCTGCTAACGATGCAACTTCAATACCAAAGCTCTGCGATGCGCCACCTGGTGCAATCTTGTGTAAGAACACGATATTATCGTTTAATTGACTTACAAGAACTCGATAATTTTTTACGCCATGCAAGTCTTCTAGTTCCGTGAGCTCATGGAAGTGAGTTGCAAACAAAGTTTTCGCTTTTATGTTATTGGTTATATATTCAAGCACAGCCCACGCAATGCTTAAACCGTCGAAAGTTGAAGTTCCTCTGCCTATTTCGTCTAAAATTAACAAACTTGAACTTGTTGCATAATTCAAAATTGTGGCTACCTCAATCATTTCAACCATAAACGTACTTTGCCCGCCAGACAAATCGTCAGATGCTCCAATACGTGTAAAAATTCTGTCAGTTAAAGCAATATCCGCGCTTTTTGCAGGAACAAAACTTCCAATATGCGCCATAAGTACGATGAGCGCAACTTGACGCATATACGTACTTTTGCCAGCCATATTTGGACCTGTTATAACCATAGTTCGGTTCTCGTCAGAGTCAAGCAATGTGTTGTTTGAAACGTACGCGCCTTTATCAAGCAACTGCTCAACAACAGGGTGTCTGCCTTCAACTATATTCGTGCATTTTACGTTTTTATCTATGGTAGGTTTTACGTAATTATTTGCAACCGCAACTTTTGCTAGTGACAAAAAAGCATCAATATTTGCAAGTCCATCTGCCGATTTTTGCAATTTTTCCAAGTTTTGGTAAGTCATTTCCTTTAATTCAAAAAATATGCGGTTTTCTATATCAACAACTTGTGTTTCAGCTGATAAAATTTTTTCTTCAATAGTTTTAAGTTCATCTGTAATATATCTTTCACCACCAACTAAAGTTTGTTTGCGTTGATATCTATACGGAACTTTCTCCGTAAAAGATTTTGAAACTTCAATATAGTATCCAAATATTTTGTTAAAACCAATTTTCAAAGATTTAATACCCGTTGCCTCACGTTCTTGGTCTTCTAAATTAGAAAGCCACATTTTGGCTGTGCTTTTAATGTTTCTAAGTTGGTCGAGTTCATCACAATAGCCACTTTTAATATATCCGCCGTTTTTGTAGCTCTGTACTGCGTTTCTGTCAAGAGCAGAAACCAAAACTTGATTTATGTTGTCAAGTTCAAACAAATTCTCATTGATTTTTTTAATCAAAGAGTTATTGCATTGATTTATGCAGTCTTTAATCTGTGGAATTTGCGTCAGGGTATCTGAAATTGAAACCAAATCTTTTGGTGTCGCGCTTCCATACGCCAAACGCGCTGCCAATCTTTCCAAATCTCTGACGTTTCTAAGTTGTTCATTTAGTTTTTCACGCAACAAACGTGAACTACAAAATTGTTCAACTGCATCTAATCTTGCATTGATTGCATTAGGTTTTTGAAGTGGTTGCTCAATAAAACTGCGCAAACGCCTTGCACCCATAGCCGTTTCGGTTTTGTCCAAAACTCCAAGTAATGAGCCGTTGCGTTTTCCATCTCGTGAGCGTGCTGTAAGTTCAAGATTTCTGCGTGTTGCAATATCCAGCGTCATAAAGGAATTATTTTGCAAAAACTTTATTTTGCTTAATTGGGCAAGCGACCTTTTTTGAGTTTGTTCTAAATATTCAAACAACCCTCCGCCTGCGCATAGAGCAAATTGTTTATCTTCGCATTCAAAGATTTTCAGCGTTGAAACTTTGAAACCCGTGCATAATTTTTTTGTTGCCGTTGAAAAATTGTAAGCGTAATCATGATAGCAATGCGGTTTTTTTTCTGAATATTTGAAATATTGAACTCTGCCGTATTCGTTTATAAAGTTTTGATTGCATATTATTTCAGTTGGGAAAATTGTCGACAGTAAATCTGACAATGCACCAAAACAGTCGATTCCTTCATATTGATATAAATTAAATTCACCAGTTGAAATATCCGTCCAGGCAAGTCCAACCGTGTTATCTTTGTAATAAACTGACGCAAGATAGTTTGCCTTTTTTTCGTCCAAAATATCTTCTTCCATAACAGTACCAGACGACACAACTCTGACAACATCTCTTTCAAGCATACCTTTTGTTGTGGCTGGGTCGGTAAGTTGCTCACATATTGCAACACGGAAACCCGCATCAATAAGTTTTCGTATATAGCCATCAACAGCGTGATACGGAACACCACACATTGGCGCTCGTTCATCCAAACCACAATCTCTGCCTGTCAGCGTCAAGTCTAAGGTGTTTGAAGCAGTTTTTGCATCATCGAAAAACATTTCGTAAAAATCGCCCAATCTAAAAAATAACAAACAATCGGGATATTCCGATTTTAGCTCCATATACCTCTTCATCATAGGTGATAATTTATTGTTATCGATAATCATATTTTCTCCTGTGGAACACCAAACAGCGATGCTGACCTAGCTTCGTTTATCTTTACGTTGACAAATTTTCCGACGTCATCTGCTGAACCGTTAAACGTTACAAGTCTTCCACTGTCTGTACGACCGCAAACCATTCCCGTTTGTTTTTGCGATACGTCCTCACATAAAACTTCATAGGTATTGCCGAGATATGTTTTTGAAATTGACTTAGTTATGGAATTTTGCAGTTTTATAAGTCTGCTTATTCTTTCGCTTTTAACGGCATACGGAATTTGCTCCATTAGACTTGCAGGCGTTCCACGACGAGGCGAATAAATGAAAGTGAATGCGTTTGAGTAACCTATTTTTTCAACCAAATCTAAAGTTTGCAAAAAATCTTGTTCAGTTTCAGTCGGAAAACCAACCATAATATCTGTTGTAAGCCCTATATTCGGCATTTTTGCACGTAATTTTTCAACCAAATCAAAGTAATGTTCTCTTGTGTAGCGTCTGTTCATATCGTTTAAGACTTTATTTGAGCCAGCTTGAACAGGCAAATGCAAGTTTTTGCATATCTTTGAAGATTGCGCCATAACGTCAATAACTTGTTCGTTTAAGTCTTTTGGGTGTGACGTCATAAATCTAACTCTAAAATTTCCATCAATTTTATCTATTTGTTCAAGTAATGACGCAAAATTTGTTTTTCCATCTTGAAAATCATTACCGTAAGAGTTTACATTTTGCCCTAAAAGCGTAATTTCTTTATAACCGTTGTCAACGCACTTTTTAACTTCATTGATTACGTCAACAGGATTGCGTGAAAGTTCTCTGCCTCTAACGTACGGCACAATGCAATATGAGCAAAAATTGTTGCAGCCATATATGATATTTACCCAAGCATTCGGATAACTTGTTCTAAATTGAGGAGTTTTTTCATCAATGGCAAGGTAGTCGTCGGGTAAATTTGTATCGAAACATCGATAATTTTTATCGGATTTCCTTTTGATTTCTCGATATTGAATAAGTTTTTTAATTTCGTCTTTAAGCAAAAATAGATTTCTTGTTCCAAGCAAAATATCAACGTATGGATAGCGTTCCTTAATAATTTCTTTCTCGCCTTCTTGTTGCATCATACAACCCAAAACAGCCACAATCAAATTTTTGTTGCGTTTCTTTTGCGCTTTTATAATGCCAATGTTACCAAGCGCGCGCTTTTCTGCGGTGTCGCGTATGCAACAGGTGTTAAAGCAAATAATATCAGCAAGGCTATCATCGTCAGTTGACGTATAACCTATTTCTTCCAAAAGTCCAGCAATTTTTTCTGACTCGTGGACGTTCATTTGACAACCATAAGTGTAAATTTTGTAAAACATATCTTCTCGCGTATTATTTATTAGTTATTTAATTATACATAATTATTCAAGATAAAACAATAATAATTTTGATGAAAAAAAATAGCCAAACAAAAGATAAAACAAACAAAAGCAAAAAAATTTTAATTGTCATTTCAATAATAATTTTTATTCCGTTAGTTGCTGCGGCAATAGGCTTTGCAAGTTTTGAAATTTGGGCGTCAACAGTAGAATTAAACACAAGTTTATTGCCTACTCAAACGTCAATGCCCGTGTTTTACGACAAAGATTTTAATGAAATACCATACAAATCACACGCATTTGTAAATAAAGATGACGTTTCCGACCACCTAAAGAACGCTTTTGTAGCTCTTGAAGATAAACGCTTTTTTGAGCATAAAGGATATGATACAAAAAGAATACTTGGGGCGTTTTTTTCAAATCTTAAGGCTGGTTCTTTGAAAGAAGGTGCGTCAACAATAACTCAACAACTTGTTAAAAACACACATTTAAGTAATGAAAAGACTGTGGATAGAAAAATAAAAGAAATTGCGATTGCAAAAAAACTAGAGAAAAAATATAACAAAGACCAAATTCTTGCAATGTATCTATCAGTCATATACTTTGGTGGCGGTGCATACGGCGTTAATGATGCGGCAGATTTCTATTTCGGAAAAAACGTTAAAGATTTATCTCTTGCCGAATGTGCTACATTAGCTGGAATTGTGAAAAATCCATCTAAATACTCGCCTAAAAACAATTATAACAATGCTATGCAACGCAAAGAACTTGTGCTTAAGACTATGCTTGACCAAAACAAAATTTCTGTCGAACAGTTTGAGAAAGCAAAAGTTGAAAATATAAAAATCGTAAGTCATAAAAGACAATATGACTTATCAAAATTTTATATCGATTGCACTATAAGCGAACTTAAAGCAAATTTAGGGATAACAGAATATCAACTTTTCAATTCTGGTTATAAAGTTTATACAAATCTTGATATGAGCGTTCAAAGATTACTTTCAGACCAAGCAAACAATGCATCAAATTTTAGGAATATAAATAGCACAGATAATGCCTCGATAATTTTAGAAAATCAAACTGGCAAAATTGTTGCTCATTATTCATCTTTGCCGTATAACATTCAAACACAAGGCGGTTCTGTGTTGAAACCGATTGTGGTTTATGCCCCAGCTATTGATAAAAATATTGTTACTCTTGCAACCTCGATTATTGATGAGAAGATAAATATAAACGGTTTTACGCCGTCAAATTTTAACGATATTTATTATGGAAAGACGGATACTAGAACTGCAATAAACAAATCGTTAAACACCGTTGCTGTAAAAATTCTGAATTATCTTGGAGTTGAAACCGCATCAGATTATGCTTCAAAATTTGGTTTAAGTTTGTCTGAAAAGGATAAAAACTTATCTCTTGCATTAGGTGCAACGTTCAACGGAGTTTCTCCACGTGAAATTGCAGCTGCTTATTCAGTTTTTGCAAATGGAGGACAATACAAAAACTTTTCATATATAAATTTTGTTGAAAGCAACGGCAGAAAGATATTTGCACCAAACCAAAAATCATATCAAGCAATAAAACAAGACACTTCCGCGCTAATTACGTCGGCATTGCAATCAACCGTAACTGATGGCACGGCAAAACATTTGAATGGATTTCCGTTTCAAATTGCATCTAAAACGGGCACGGCTCAAAAAGCTGACAAATCAAACGGCGATGCTTGGAATGTAGCATTTACTTCTCAACACACATTAGCGGTATGGCACGGTGCGAAAAAGCTGAATGAAACAGGTGGAGGACACCCAACACTACACTCAAGAAATATATGGTCTAAGTTGTATGATACGTTAAACGATTTACCCTACAACAATTTTGACAAAGCATATTATCCTGAAAACTTTAAGTTACCTGAAACGGTAAATTTGTGTGAATATGATGAAGTATCGTCATCAATAAACAAAAATTTGACTTTAGCAGATGAATTTACACCTATAAATTTCAGGAAAAAAGAATTGTTTTCGCTTTCAAATATGCCAAAGAAAGATAAAAGTGTATTTACTGAAATAAGTAAGCCCGATTTCGATGTTGAAAACTCATCAATAAACGTAAAACTTAAATTGAATTTTAATCCGCTTTACGACTACAAAATAATTCGCCGTGACCAATCTGGTTTTGAAACTATAATTTGGCAAAATAAAGGTTGCTATGACAATTTCTTAAATGTTAAAAATGATATAGACAACAGCATATTACTTCAAGAAATATGCGTTTATGACACAAACTTTTCTTTGGATAAAGTATCTTATATCGCAAGAGCGTCGTTGAATTTGGCAAATAATATAACAGGTGAAATTAC
>CAZQGE010000047.1:0-10677 GCA_964592815.1 uncultured Bacteroidaceae bacterium
AGCAAAATAGTAAAAGAAGAATGGACGTTATTGCGGATATAATTGACCGACAATAAATTTTTATAAAATGTTAATAAAAACTCAATTTTACGGCTTAAATTTACAGCTTCAAAACTTGAAATATGCCCACAATTGGGCATATTTCTTTTAATATAAAACGAACACATTACAAGATTTTTTTATTTATAATGTTTGAGCAACTCTTTGAACACCTTAATGTGAATTTCCTCGTCAAGTATAATTCTTTCAAGCAAAAGTTTTACTTGGTCGTCGTTCAAATTCAAAATTGTTCTTTCATAATTCAGAATTGCTGTTTCTTCACTTATAATATTTTGTTCCAAAAACTTTTTCGGTTCTAAGGTGTAATCAACAAAACTGCCATTCCAATATGTTCGATTGCCCATAATTGGATAACCACCAAGTTTTGTGATAGTTGTGCCAAGCAGTTCGTGATGACGCATTTCGACTATTGCAATTTGCTCCAAAGGATACTTTAATTCCTCTATGTCATAGCATATATACGATTGAAACGCGTATGTAAGAATTGCCGTAAGTTCGCTTGTTGCTCCGCCATAACTGGGCATAAGCAATTTGGCGTCTGCTATGTCCTCTCGTGGGGTAATTTCTGGATACGGCAATTCACTTGAAAATTTGTTTAATTCCATAAAATGCTCCTTCTTCTTTTTTTCATGATATGAAGAAAGGCATTAAAAGGTTAAAACATAACTTTGGAATTAGCTTAAAATAGCTAACAATAATGTAAACGCATAAACACTTATTGTGTTCACCATTATTTTGAACTGCTTAAAACAAAGGATAGCAATTCTGGCATAATATTTTGGAATTTGTCAAAAAGTGATTTGTAAGTTTGATAATCTTCACCATAAGGGTCTGCAAATTTTAAGTCAAACAGTTTTTCCAACGAATAAATGTTGCATAATGAAAAAAATTTTTTTAGGCTTTCAAACACAGTATTATCTACTGCAAAGACGAAATCTTCGCTTTCTACTGCAATATTATCTATACTTTGAGGCTTTGGCAAATCAAAATCTAGGTCAAACTCTTGCAATATACTTATTGTGTTTTTATTTATTTCCGCGTTATCTTCAACGCTTGTTCCTGCGCTTGCCACTTCATACTCTATGTCGAGGCTTTTCAAATAGTATTCAAACGATTTTGCAAACATCGGGCTACGGCAAGTATTACCACAACACACGAAAAGTATTTTCATACAATATTACCGCCACAGGCTTTTTCAACTCTGTTCATAACGGATACGGCAATTCCATTGCCATACAATTTTTCTATTATTATATAGTCATATTTGATTTCTGCTTGTCGCAAAGCGTTATATATGTTTTTTGTGTAGTCTTCTGCTGTAACCCCAAGCGAAATTAAATTCCTGTCACAAATTTCGTCCCTATAAATATCCCGCATAACCAAAATCGGTTTTAATCCAAGTGAAAGCTGTTTGTCATATTCAGAAACTGCACTTTGGACACTTTTTGCCATAACGGTTTTAACCTTTGGAGAATAGTGCGTATATTTCATTCCTGGAGCTTTTGCAATCTTGATAACTTTTCCGTTTTCGTTGACTTCCCCAACAAAATCTAATAGCATTTCCGCTGTAACTGCGCCAGGTCTAAGAATTGTTGGCGTATCTGTTGTCAAATCAAGCACAGTTGATTCTATCCCTACACGACACGCGCCACCGTCTAAAATTAAAGCTACTTCGCCTTGCAAATCATCGTAAACGTGCATTGCCGTTGTTGGAGATATATGTTTGCTTTTGTTCGCTGACGGTGCAGCAATTGGAGTGCTGTTTTCAATTAGTTGTCTTGCAAAAATATTTTCAGGCATTCGAATACCCACAGTTTCCCCACCCGCTGTTACTATACTTGGAACTTTGTCGCTTTTTTTCAAAACTATCGTCAATGGTCCTGGCATAAAATTTTGTGCGAGCGTCCAAAAAATTTCAGGAATATCAATCGCCAAATCTTTAACTTGCTCCAAATTCGAAATGTGAACAATCAACGGGTTATCTTGTGGTCTGCCCTTGGCAACAAAAATCTTTTGCACCGCTTTTTCATCTAGCGCATTTGCTCCCAATCCGTAAACGGTTTCTGTTGGAAAAACAACAAGCTCACCATCTTTGATGAGCTTTGCACCTAATTGTATTCCGTCATTTGCATTTATAATTTCAGTTTTCATCACTTTAACAAATAAACAACGTAAGGAATTGTAGTGTTTATATCCTCGTTATACATAATGATGAACGTCTTGTTTGCGGTTGCAGGATATAAACTGCTTCCTTTTGGCATCATAGCAGGTAAAACCACGTTCTTTGACGTGTTAACGTTAAAGTTTTTGATGCCGTGCAAGGTTTTGCCGTCAACTTTTACATTGTACATATAACAACCCAAAGTGTAAATTTCCTTGCCATCGCCTGTTGTTGAAACGTCCGTCAAAGTATCTTTGCCGTCACTTAATTTGGTTTGCACAGTTCCGTCTTTGCCGACTATAACCAAATTAGCATAACCGTTTTCGTCGTATTTTTCACCAATTGTGTAATATCCTCTAAATGGTTGCAACGACTTATATTGAAAATCTAAGACCAATTTTCCCGACAAATCAAATGCCCCGTACAAGTCTTTTCCATCTTTTGTTGTTGAAACGATAATCATTCCGTCATTCAACACAGCTGAAGTAATAACGTTGTCCTTGTTTTCAAACATAACGTTGCCATTTTTGTCGTATAGACGCATAATACCCGTGCCGATAGGCGCATAACCATAACCGTCAACATAGTCGAGTATCAATTCATATAAACTGACGTCGCCTTCTTTCAATCCACTAAGTTGCCTTCCAAAGTTACCCGAAAGCGATAACTCAATATCCAAATTTGTGTCCAAAATAAACTGGTCATAACTTGCTTGTTTGTTTGTGCCAATGGTGTAGCATTCTGCAGCATACATTCTGTCACCATTCAAAAAAGTTGACGTTGCAATTCCGTTTTTCGTCGAGCCGTAATATTTATTTGATAACTTTTTTATGACAATGTTCGATGAATATCCAAAAGTGCTATCCGTGCTTGCGTGATAAACTTCTCGTTTGAGTTTGTAATATGTGTCGCTTAAAACGTAATCATATTCAGAGTCCGACGAAACTGTCCAACTCTCAACGCAATAAAATCTTCCGTAACCGATATACGTTAATTCTGACGTATAGTTACTTTGCCCACTTTTTGTAAGCAGTTTATCGCCATCATTGTTTACAACTTGAGTTCCTATTTGAGGTATTCTGTAAACTCTATCTTGCGCGGTGCTGTCTTCTTCTGAAACTTGGTCTGCGGTTATTGAAACGTATAAGTTATCAAAGCCGTCTAATATACTCAAACTCTTTTTTACGTTCTTAATTCTTGCAACAAGTGCGCCTCGTTTTGTAGCGTCGCCCGTATAAGTAGGACGATAAATTGAAGTGTAACCCGTGTTTGAAGATTTTTGATTTTCTATGTCATAAATTGAATTGACTGCAATTAAACCATTGTCCAAAATTTTTATGACGCTGTCTATTGACGTTCCCTCAACAACGTTTGACAATCTTTGTTCAGAAAGAACAATTTTGCCTGCCTTCAAGTCATAAACAAAAGCAGAATTACCACGTTTTGCCGCAAGTAAATTCCCTTTAATTCTTATGGCTTTAATTCCGTCTGAGACTTTGAACAGAGGTTGACTGTCTTTTCTGAACATAAACGACAGATTTCCGCTTTTATCAGATGCTTCCAAAATGAAACCGTCAAGATTTTCATTGTAACCTATATCTGTAAGAGTTGACGATATGGTACGAACAAACCAACCCGATGGCACTTCAAAGAATTTTTCATAACCCGAAAATTCTTTTACACTTGACGACTGAACGTACAGACTTCCCAGTCCTTCGTTAGTATCGCCACAAGCTGTCATAACTAAAGGCATAACAGTCAATGTCAAAATTAAAACCGCAATCAACAAAAATTTCTTTTTCATACTAGCTCCGTAAAATAGTGGTTGCTTATTCTTACGCCCAACAAATTATATACCGTATCGGCAAGGAACATATTGGACTTTCGCTTAATTGTTTTTGTAGCGTCTGTTTGTCCTTGCAAAAACTTCAAGGAATAGCCGTCAATAGGCACACCGTCAAGTCCTTTACAATGACTGCACAAAACGCCGTCACTTATTGAAAAATAACATTGATTTTCCAAAGTACATTTACAAATATTACACACGTTAAAGTCCAATTGATTTCCGTTTAACATCAAAGTTTCAAGCAAAAAATCACGAATGACACAGTCAACTTCTTTATCTTTGTAAGCCAACTCATCCAATGCTTTTAAGCCTAATGCAATCATTTGCGGATTGGTTTGAACGCAAACTTTTTGCAAAACTTCCAAAATCAGCGTTGCAGCGTAATATTTTTCTAAATCTGAAACAATAGGAAAAAAACTTTCAATTTGAGAGCATTCCGAAATTATGTATCTTGCTCCCGAACCTTGCAAAACGTAATCACCAAAATTCATAGGTTCAGCAGCAAAGCGAAGTTTGGCTTTTGGTTTTAGACATCCCCTAGCGGTTGCTGTAATGACGCCATTTTCCAACGTTGACAACGTAACGAGCATATCGCTCTCACCATAACGCACAGCGCGGGTAACAATTCCTCTAACCTTAACTCCGTCCATTCTTTTCGTTTTTTTCCTTCATTGCCCTATACATATTGTACAGTTCAATATCGCCAGTCTTTGCAAACATTTGCCACAAATCGTGTTCGTTCATCATACCAATAGTTTGTTGCAAAGTTGTATTATTATTCTTAATCTTCTTTTTTCAATGCTTTAAGGTCGTAACCCAATTCTTTCATCAAATATTCGCTGTCACGCCATTCGCTCTTAACCCTAACATATAAGGTGAGAAAGACTTGCGCTCCAACAAGTTCTTCCAAGTCCTTTCTTGCCTTAGTCGCAATTTCTTTAAGCATTTCTCCTTTTTTTCCTATAATAATCGGCTTATGAGACTGCTTTTCACAAATTATATCTGCATCAATGTCGCAAATAGGTTTGTTCTCTCGCATTTCAAACTTATTTATATAAACGCCAATACCATAAGGAATTTCCTTATCCAAAAGATAAAGTGCCTTTTCACGGATAATCTCCTGCGCCATAAATCTCATACTGCTGTCAGTAAACATATCCTCAGGAAACATAGGTTCGCCCTCTGGCAATAAAGCCTCAATTTCAGCTAATAAAGGTTCAAGATTATCATTTTTCTTTGCTGAAATCGGAACTATTGCTTTAAGCCCTTCAATGCCATTCAGTTTTTGCAACGTGAAAAATAAAGTTTCAGGAATAACAGTATCTTGTTTGTTTAAGGCTACAATTATAGGTTTTTTCCCTGCGTTTTCCTGCAAAAATTCGTAATCTTCTTTTTGCATACCACGACTTGCATCAATAACATACAAAACACCTTCAACGTCTTTTAGACTGCTTTGAACAGATTGCATCATAAATTCACCCAGTTGATTACGTACTGTAAGCAAACCAGGAGTATCAATGAATACTATTTGGCTGTTGTCGGTGTTTACTATTCCCAAAAGTTTATTTCTTGTTGTCTGCGGACGCCAAGAAACGATTGCAACTTTCTCACCAACCAAACTATTTATCAAGGTTGATTTGCCAGCATTGGCAAGCCCTGCAATACATATAAAGCCTGTTTTCATAAAATTTTTTCCTTTTTTAAGACAACTTTTGTGTTGTTAAGTTGTTTTTTTATTCTTTTCCAAACTAATTTCTTAGTTTAGTAATATCATCTCAGGCACTTTTTTATGCTTTGACAATATTTTTTTCGCAATATCAATTTTTTTATTGTCCTATCAACTGCTGTATCTTTGTAGTTTACAGTATGATAGCCCGACTATAAGATAGGTTATATTTCCGCCCGTAAGCCTCACAATATAGCGTTTACTCCCGAAAACATTTTCATTCAGCAGAAGCGCAATTTCTTATTAAAAGCGTTTAAGCCCAACGTTATCCATAATTTTTCGTTGATGCTCCAACATAACCGCCTCATCGTCCTTTTCAATGTGGTCAAAGCCCAAAATATGCAAAAAACCGTGACACGCCAAAAATCCTAATTCCCTTTGATATGAATGTTCATATTCTTGCGCTTGGTCTATTGCTCGTTGTCTACAAATCATAATGCTTCCAAGCATAACCCTCTTGCCATCATAATCATCAAACGTAAAAGCGTTTTTATATATTGGCAACTTCATTTTTTCAAAGCAAGGAAAGCTAAGCACGTCAGTCACGCTGTCAACGTTTCTTGCAGACTTATTGAGCTGTTTGATTGTTTCTTCATCAACTATAACCATATCTATGGCAAAAAAGTCGTCTTGTTTCAAATGAGCAAACGTTGCGTTTTCCACTTTTTTTATAAGCATTTTCTCGCTTAAAGTCGCGCCTGAAATTTTTATCATTGTTCGTCCTATATCTTTTGTCTTGCAAAAACGCGCAATCTATATGTATATGCTATACTTATGCGTTTGTTTGTTTCAGAGCTTTTATTTGCGTTTTTTCTCGTAAGAAATTCTCGTGTGTTGAATGCTCGGCAAAACTTCTGCAATTGTACTCTTTATTGTTGCAATATCTTTAAGGGTTATTGGGCATTCATCAAATTGTCCTAAGTCCAACTTTTCGTCAACCAATTTGTTTATCCTTAAAATATAGTCTTCTCTTGTTTCAGGCGAATAGGCTCTTAACGCAGCCTCGATTGTGTCGGCAATCATAATAATTGCACTAACCTTAGTCTGTGGTTTCGGCCCTGAATACGTAAATTTATCAACTGCTAAATCGCCTTCCTCTGTCAGAGTTAATGCCTTTCGATAAAAGTAACCGACTGGCGCAGTTCCGTGATGCTCTCTGCATATTGCCACAATTTCAGGCGGTAATTTATTCTGCTTTGCCAAAATTTCGCCAAACAAAGTATGTGAAGTTATCATGCTTACGCTGACTTCTGGAATTAGCTCATCGTGAGGATTGTAATTAGTCTGGTTTTCAGAAAAATATACGGGAGCTTTTAACTTTCCAATATCGTGGTAATAAGCCGCGCATCTTGCAAGTTGCGGATTTTCTCCTATTGCTTCCGCACAGGCTTCTGCTAAGTTTCCAACCACCAACGAGTGATTAAACGTGCCTGGGGCTTCGCTTGCTAAACGCTTTAAGAGGGGATTGTTAAAGTTGCATAATTCGCTTAATTTGAAGTCGTCAGCTACGTTAAAAATGCTTTCCAATATTGCGCACGATGGCATGAACAACATAATTGATGCCACACTAGCACCATACGACCACAACATATTAAAAATAATGCTTATTGTCAAATCACCACTTGCGATTGTTGAAAACACAATAAACGGCAACGACAATAACGACGACAGCAACGCCACACCCAAAAATTTAATTCTCGTCAAATGTTGGTCGATTACGAAATTGATTGTTATTGCGCCAATAGCGTTGCAAATTACTGCACCCACAGCTTCCGCCACCGTAAAACTTACAGATGCTTGACCAACAAATATGTAGGTAATAATCAAGAACATTGACAGCACAACCGTGGAGTAAGTCGCAGATTTTCTATCAATCAATTCGGCAATCAACAACATAACAAACACAATAGGCATTGCGTAAACGTTTAGGTATTTTACACATATCAATGTTGCAATATACGTTATTCCAATGATAAAAACAATCAAGCTAAATTTACGCAATATACTTTTTGGTTTGCTGAGTATTCCGTAAATTCCCATAAAGAGTAAGGCAAACAGCAAGAAATTTGCCAAAAATTTTCCAGCTGTTGAAAATCCGTTAGCTTTTGTAAACGCACCCAAAAAATCATCTACCAAAAATAAAGAAATCAACGTCATAACTGCCGTTGCGAGCAACGCAACAGGTAAGCATTTTACAACGTTCATCCAAAATTGTTGTGACTTTTGAATGTTTAGTCGTTGGGTATGTGAATATTGTGTCAAATCTTTACTCATACTTTTTCACCCGTACTGTTGTTTTTTTCTTCGGCTAAATTTTCATATTTCCTTAAAGCCTCTTTTTCCGCCTTTTCATAGGCAAGCACTATTTTTGTTACCAATTCGTGTCTTACAACGTCTTTTGCATCAAATTCCACAATTTTTATGTCATCAATGTCGTTAAGCACGCTTATTGCGTGGCGTAAACCACTTAATACGTTATGTGGCAAGTCAACTTGCGTTATGTCGCCCGTAACAACAATTCTGCTGTTTTCACCCATTCTCGTGAGAAACATTTTCATTTGTTCCTTTGTTGTGTTTTGGGCTTCATCAAGAATTATAAAGCTGTTTGACAACGTGCGCCCACGCATATATGCAAGAGGCGCAATTTCAATGCTTCCACGCTCAATAAGCCTCAAATATGTTTCTCCGCCTAGCATTTCTTGCAAGGCATCAAAAAGCGGACGTAAATACGGGTCAACCTTTTCGCTTAAATCACCTGGCAAAAACCCCAACTTTTCTCCCGCTTCAACAGCAGGACGCGTCAAAATTATTTTGTCAATTTCGTGGTTTTTGAACGCATAAACCGCAAGCGCAACAGCAAGATATGTTTTACCCGTGCCAGCAGGTCCAACTCCAAAAACAATTTTGTTAGAGTTGATTGCATCAACGTATTTCTTTTGTCCAATAGTCTTAGGACGAATAACTTTTCCCCTAGCCGTAATCGCAACCGTTGACGTAAGCTCGTTTATATCGGCAGTTTTGCCCAACTTTGCCAAATCTATCACCATATTGATTTGTTGAGCTTTAAGCGTATCCTTTTTTGCAAGGACAGTAAGAGCATCAATAGCTGCGCTAGCCTTGTCAACAGCTTCTTCTTCGCCTGAAATTTTCATAGTATTGCTGCCTAAAAATATGTTAACGTCAAAGGCATCTTCAAGTTTTCGCTTGTTTGCATCAAGTTCACCGAAGATTTCCATCAATATAGTTAAATCATCAAAAAATTTCTCTTTCGTCATTGTCAGCTTATCTTTTCTTCACTTTCTATTGTTACACTCACCTTAACGCCATCCGCAGTTCTTTCTGAAAAGCACTTGACGTCCTTGATTTTTGCATAAGCAGGCAAGCTCTCAATTAGTTCTGTTTTGACCAAACTTTCCATTTCGCTTTGGTTTTTTTGTGTTTTATGCTCTTGAATGCTCCAATCTCTTATTCTCCAAGTATGTTTTGTGAATGGAATAAGAAAACCGTAGTCAAAGCTAGTATAAGATATTTCGCAGTTTTTACTCGCAAAATTAGGTTTTTTGGGGTTCTTGCCAAAAAAAGAATATCTTGTTATAACCTTTTCTTGTCCAAAAACCTTTTCTTTGACGATATCAGCAAAAAACATAGATTTTTTTCTGAACACACGTCCAAAAACTTCACCGCTTGCAGGAGCGTCAACCTTTTTTTCATTGACTTCAACAAAGTCGTCAATTAGAACGTCGCCCGTTTTTACTATGTCGCCATACTTAACAACCGCCGTACCGCCAAAGACCACAACTCTAGACACAATAGCTTGACATTTTGAAAGCACTTTGCCTTTGCCAATATCAACAAAACTGCTTTCGTCTTTTTCGGGTATAATTGTGACTATAATATGACTGCCTTGCTTTTTGACAGAAGCAAACGCAACGCCGTCCAAGAGTGAAATTTGGTCAGATGCAAGTTTTAGTGTGTTATTGTTTGTTAGCGCGCCTTGAACAATTCCATTTTGTTTCAAAATTGCCACGACTTTTGGATTTGAAACGTCGCCGTCAACGTGCAAAACAAATTTTGGATAAACAACGCTGAATGCAACAATTATACAAATGCCTGCAAGTGCGCCAAATCGAAAGAAATTTCGTCTGACACACAGCCCAAATCCAACCATCTTTATTATTTTATAATTATAACATAGACTATCTAATTTAGCAATAATCTTGTTTAATTGTTTGGTTTTAACAGAAAAAGTAACTTTTTTAGACTCAAATTTCAAATTATTTAGCGGTGCAAATTCTGTAAGAATAAAACATAATTTTCCAAGATTAGAGCCATACACCTCCAAAGTATATTTTCCATACGGATAATCGTGTTCTTTTCGCCTATTTTTAGCATTCAACACAGTCTTTTTATGCAAAATTTACACCTATCAACTTGCCGTTTAGAATAATGTAATCTTTACCCATCTCAGAAACACAAAGTTTTTCGCCTTTAATTTCTAAAACGTTGCCCTTAACTTTAACCCTCACACACTCGTCGGAAAGCAAAAACACCTTTTTAATTCCTTGTAAAATCAAAGACGTATCGCCAAACAATGTCAACGTAAAAGGCAAAACTACTCCGTTTGCATCAAGTTTACTTTTAATTTCGTTTAGATACATACAAAACTATATGCAGAAATCGAAAAAATTATGGATATTAAAACAATTTTTCAAAAAGAATTTATCATAATTTCAAAAATTTGTAGCTTGATATAAGTTTGATACAATTCACATAAAATTATAATTTTTACTGCTATTTAATTTGTAATCTGACGTTTAATTCTGTCAATGATTTTTTTACCCTAGCATTTTATTTTGTCAACAACTTTTTGCCTTAGAATTTTAT
>CAZQGE010000048.1:0-10530 GCA_964592815.1 uncultured Bacteroidaceae bacterium
GATTTTTTGATGAGAGAAACCAAAAATTCCATAGTGTAAGCAAGCGCGCTTCCTGACATAAACATAACTGTTGAAATTGAGTATGCGCCAACTCTTTCCTTGGCGTCAGGTATAATTTCAGGAATCAAGGCTCTTTGTGGAATCGAGTATAACGTATAAAATATAAAATAAAGTGCAATACAAATTCCAACCCAAACGGCATTACCTATTGACTGCTCTGCGAACGGTGCAAAAAATATTGCGACACAAAAAACGCCGTATGGCAAAGCTGACCATTGCATAAACGGAATACGGCGACCGCGCGGATTTTTTGTTTTGTCCGACCAGTTTGCAACAATAGGGTCAGACACAGCGTCAATGATTTTGCTGAAAAGCGTTATAAGTGACAAAACGGTTAAAAACCCTAAAAACTTGTCTGTTGGAAGTAATATTGGCAATCCTGATTTGTCTGGATTTGTTTGAAGTATGTAAACAAGATAATTGGCAACCATTCCCGTAAAAATACCTTTTGCAAAATCTGATAAAAAGAATTTCACAATTTTTGATTTTGTTAGTTTTTTAGTTTCCATTATAAATCCCCTATTGAAAGAATAAACGAACCAATTATATAGGTAAATACCGATTTTGTCAAATTTAAGTATTTATTTCAATGATTGGCGGTTCAAATTTGCCAATAAATCTTAAGTAGGACGCCAAAATAAATTTGATTTTTGTAGTGGGCATTATCGTCTTGCCCAAGTTTAATATTTTTGCTATAATAACAAATGAGGTAAATAATGAATTTTGAAGATGAGAGATACATTGAAACGTTAAGTCAAATGGTAAAAATACCGACAATAGCCGTTTCTGACGACCGACCCACGGCACAAGTCCAAGCATTTCACAATTACGTAAGCAATCGTTTTCCTGCGCTGATGTCAAAAGCCATAAAAATTGACAAGTTTGACGGTGGCATTATGCTTTTTTGGAAGGGTAAAAATTCGTCCAAAAAACCGCTTGCTATGATGAGCCATTTTGACGTTGCTGAAGTTGACGGAGAGTGGACGTTCGAGCCATTTTCAGGCGAAGTCAAAGATGGCAAAATTTTAGGACGAGGGACTGCTGACACAAAAAGCTCGCTATGTGCTTTTTTAGAGAGCGGTGAAAAACTTGCAAAAGAGGGTTTTGAACCCGAAAGCGACATTTATTTTTTGTCATCGTCAAGAGAAGAAATAGCAGGCAAAGACGCAAGGCTTATGGCTGACTATTTTGAAAAGAACAATATTCACCCGTCACTTTTGATTGACGAAGGTGGCGCAATATTAGACAGACCGCTTAGCTTTATCAAATCGCCGTTTGCAATGATTGCAATGAGTGAGCGTTCATCTGCAAAAATTATACTTGAAGGCGACCAAAAGCAAGTTGATAAATTTGCAAAATGCGCACTTAAAAGTAAATTTGTTGAAAATAATTTTCCTGCTGAAGTTGAAGAAATGTTCCATCGTATGACACCAAAAATGGACAAACCATTCAACAAATTGTTTAAGCATTTTAACGTCCTTAAACCGCTTTTGTTGTTTGCATTGCCAAAAGTCAGCAAAGAGGCAGGGGCTATGGTTGCGCCGAGCATTAGTTTTAAGAGCGAAAATGGAACAAACTTTTTAAGAGTTGCTTGCACGTATCACCACAACATTGACGTACTTTGTGCAAATATAGTTGCAAAAGCTCAAAAATTTGGAGTGGTTGCCTCGGTAGCAGATAAAAGAAACGCACCATTGCCAACAGACTTTAATGCAGATGGCGTAAAACTTGTTGAAGAAACTGTAAGAAAAACTTTTCCTGATACAACGCCAACTCCATTTATCATCTTCGGCGGGACTGACGCGCGTCACTTTGTGAAGGTAAGCGACTGCGTTGTGAGATTTGCACCGCTTATTATGAACGGCGAAATTGTGTCAAGAGTGCATAAGCCAGATGAATATATCTTTGAAAAATCTGTTACGCAAGCGGTAAGATTTTATTATAATTTGATTGTAGATTTTCAAAAACGTTAAGGCGCATATTGGACGAAAATAAATCTTGACGTAAAAATTTATTTAGCTAATAAATCATAAAACGGCTTTTAATCCGTTTTTTTGTAGTGTTAAAACACTTGTTTGGTTACTATATTAAAAAAATAAAAAGTTGAGTTATGCTTTAACTTGAAAAATCCGCATAAAAAAATATATAAAGTTTATCGTTTTTGTATGCTGTTTTAATCAAAATAGTTACGTTTGAAAACTAAAAAATCAAATAGTTTTATCTTTTTGGAAGGCAATTCGTGATTCACCATTAGATAATAAAATTACGCCAGTTTTTGTAAAGCCCAAAGCGGATAGTGCACTTTGCATAACAAAATTGTCTTGATGTGTGTCAATTCTTATGCTATCAGATTTGCAAAAGGCAAAAGCAACAGCTGTTTTAAGTATCCCTTTTTGTGCGCCGTCTGATGCAATTCTGTGTATAACTCCGTAAGGATTGTTAGATATCCAACAACCGTTATAGATGGTTGCATAAGTTGGGTCGGGTGCAGTTGAAAAATAAAAAACAGCACAAATCGAGCCGTTGTTTTTTATAACGTATAAATTGCCATCGTGTACGTCTTGTTCAATTAGAGATTTTTCAGGGTAGTTTTTTTGCCATTGGTTAGGATTGTTGTGCTTAATCATAAATTGCCGAGCTATTTTATACAGCTCGGCAATTCGTTCTAAGTCAGATAATTTGGCTAGTTCTACAACAAAATTAGTCTTCAACAAGAATTTCCTTTATTATGAACTCTCTACCGCTTAACGCTTCAAGGTTTTGACCTCCACAAACAGGGCATTTTAGGTCGCACTCTTTAGCGTTGAATTCTTTTCCACAGTCACGACACTTTGCAATTCCTGGGATAATGTCTAAGCCAAGTTCAACACCTTCTAACGACGTTTTATAAGTGGCAGCGGGGAAACAGTCCTGAATATATTCAGGAACCATTCCACTTAATTCGCCAACTTCCAAAACTATTTTGCTGACTCTTTTAACGTTGTTTTCTTTTGCGATTTTTTCAACTGTGTTGACAACCTCGCAAATTACGCCTAATTCGTGCATAATTCTCCTAGTCTTTCTTTGTTGTGAAAGCGTCTTTTATGCCTCTTGCCGCAATTTTGCTTGTACGTTTGACTGCGTATTTTGCAACAGCAATAGGAAGTTTTTCAAATATTGGAGCGTACTCCTCATATTTTTTGTCAAGTTTGATTGCGTCAAATTTGCATTTTGTTGTGCATTGTCCGCAACCTATGCACATATACGGGTCAACAACTGCCGCGCCACAGCCTAAGCAACGTTCTGTTTCTTTCTTCATTTGGTCTTCTGTGAATGTCAAACGGCTGTCTTTGTATGATTTAAGTTTTTCTTTGTCTGTGAGTGGTCTTTGTCTTTGAGTGTTGTCGTAACCAGACAATACTGCGTTATCTTTGTCAAGTTCACGATAAATACGTCTGTCACGTCCAAGCGTAAGGGTTTGACCAGGTTGAACAAAGCGGTGAAGTGAAATTGCGCCCTCTTTGCCTGCTGCAATAGCGTTGATTGCAAACTTAGGTCCAGTATATATGTCACCACCGACAAAGATGTCAGGTTCGGATGTTTGGAACGTGGTTGCGTCTGCTTTTACTGTTCCGTTGCGGTTAAATTCAACCTTAGAGCCTTCAAACAAATTGCCAACTGCAAATGCTTGACCAACTGACAACAATACATAATCACATTCGACAGTCATCACGTTGTTTTCGTCGTAAACTGGAGCAAATCTGCCGTCTTTGTCAAATACAGATACGCATTTTTTGAACTCTACGGCTTTTACTTTGCCGTTTTCTGCGACAATACGTTTTGGACCCCAACCGTTGTTGATTGCAATATTTTCTTCAACAGCTTCTTCAATTTCTTCGGGGAGAGCGGGCATTTCAGAGCGAGCTTCCAAGCAGAACATTTGAACGTCAGAAGCATTTTGTCTTACCGCTGTTCTAGCAACGTCGATAGCAACGTTTCCGCCGCCGATTACAACAGCTTTGCCTTTAAGAGCCAAGCCTTTGTCCAAATTGACGTCACGCAAGAAATCAACACCAGCAATAACGTTTTTGGCGTCTTCACCTTCAATGCCAAGTTTTCTTCCAGCTTGTGCGCCGATTGCAATATAGAAACCTTTGAATCCTTGTTCTCTGAGTTGTTTCAATGTTACGTCTTTGCCAACTTCAACGCCAGTTTTGAATTTGACGCCCACTTCGCGCAAAATTTCAATTTCAGCATTGACAATTTCTTTTTCAAGACGGAAAGATGGAATACCCAAAGTCAACATACCGCCAAGTTTGGTTTCTTTTTCAAACACGGTAATATCATAACCGTCAATTGCAAGGTAGTATGCGCAAGCAAGACCAGCAGGCCCAGCACCAACGATAGCGATTTTTTTATCGTTGTAGTTGTGTCGTTTTTCAGGCACAAAATGGTTTTCGGCTTTGAGTTCTTGGTCGGCAATAAACTTTTTGATTTCATCAATAGCCAAAGGTTCGTCAATGCCAGCTCTTGTGCAAGCGTCTTCACATTTATGCGGGCAAATTCTTCCGCAAACAGCGGGGAATGGATTTTCTTTTTTGATAAGTTCCAAAGCCTCTTTATATTTGCCTTGTGAAGCTAGCTTGATATAACCTTGAACAGCAATGTGAGCAGGGCAAGCGGTTTTGCACGGAGCGGTTCCGCTTTCAAGTGTATCTTCACGGTTTTCACGATAATCAACGTTCCAGTCTTTTTGTGTCCACTTGTGGTCACGCAACGTTTTCTTTTCAGCAACTACAATAGGATTTTTTGTGCAAAGTTTTTGTCCAAGTCTTACAGCGTTAGTTGGGCAATTTTCAACGCATTGACCGCAAGCCACGCATTTTTCCTTGTCAACTTCTGCAATGTAGTTTGAACGAATTGCATCGTATGAACCAAACATTGTTGCAACACGCATAGCAAAACAAGAGCAAGAGCAGCAATTGCAAATTGCAGCAGATTCACCCAAACCTTCTATGTTAGGGATTTGGTGCATAAGTCCGTTTTGTTCTGCCTTGTGAAGAATTTCAAGCACTTCTTCTCTTGAAATTTGTCTAGCTCTACCAGTACGAATAAAATATTCTGCACCAGTACCCATTTGAACGCACATATCTGTTTCCAAGTGACCGCAACCTTGACCAAGAATACGTCTTGAACGACGGCAAGTACAGTCTGAAACGCAGAACGTATCGTATTTGTTCAAATAATAAGAAATTTGTTCATAAGAAACGGCTTTGGTGTTTCCGTCGATTGCAGACTCAATAGGAATAACCCTCATCATACCTGTACCCATTGGGAGGTTTGGAGCGATAGAAGAAATTCTTGTTCTTGTATATTCTTCAAAAGCCTTGCCGATTTGTGGATATTTTTCGACGTTTTCCTTGTTGCTCACCATCATTTCAAGTATGCCAGGAGCAAAAATTTGAACCATAAATTTATCTACGCCGTCTTCTTTGTAAACTTTGCAGATGCCTAATACGGCAAGTTCCATAGCAATGCGGTGAGCTTCTTCGACTGACAAATTGCATTTTTCAGCAAGATATTCCGCCGTGCGTGGTTTACGCAAGCCCATTGCTAAAGCTACGTCCGCTTGTTGGTCGCTTACGCAACATTCAAGTGAATAATACTCAGGGGCATTTTCGTCGATTTTGTTAACCATACCAGTTAACCCGCCAATCATTTTGGCAAGTTGGACGATTTTTTTTCTTAGTTTCATATATTACCTCTCAAATTAGTTTCAAAAAATTTATGTTTTGATTAAAACGTATCGTTAAAAGCGTTGAACGGGCTTAACATATTTATAAGATTAGTTAGTTTTCCATCTTGATGAGATGCTTTTCGTTTTAATGTTTAACACATTTATAAGTCTAATTAGCTTTCCATCCCTTAATTTGGGCGTCAAGCCACGCAGTCCATTTTTCTATACCTTCACCAGTTTTTGAAGATATTGGGATAATTTCGATGTTGGGGTTAAGTTTTTTAACTCTTTCTTTGCATTTTTCAATGTCAAAATCAAAATAGGGCATAACGTCAATTTTGTTTATCAAAAGTACGTCGCAAATTGAAAACATAAGCGGATATTTTAAGGGTTTGTCGTCGCCTTCGGGAACGCTGAGTATCATAGCGTTTTTGCTTGCGCCCGTGTCAAATTCGGCAGGACAAACCAAGTTGCCTATGTTTTCCAAAATGACCATATCCAAGCCTTCCGCGTCCAAGGCTGTAAGTCCCTGTTCGGTCATATCTGCTGTAAGGTGGCACATTCCGCCAGTATGAAGTTGAATGACTTTTGCGCCAGTTTCATAAATGGTGTGAGCGTCAACGTCGCTGTCAATGTCAGCTTCCATAACGCCGATTTTGTATGAATCTTTCAACATATTTATAGTTCTTTTCAAAGTTGTGGTTTTACCTGCGCCTGGGGAAGACATTAAATTAAGCAAAAAAGTGCCTTTTTCCTTCAAGTCTTTTCGCAATTCGCGAGCGTCGGCGTTGTTGTTTGCAAAGACGCTTTCCTTTATTTCAATCACTCTAAATTTATCCATATTTCCTCCTGTGAGTCAGTCAATATATTTTTTGCATTATATCGATAAATATTTATTGTTTATTGTATAATAATATATTAAGTTAACTATTATGTCAACAGCAATAATCAACTTAAACATATAAAAATACGTATAGAAAACAGGTTAAAGTTTATTTTATAAAGTTTTGGTCAAACCAAGGAATATAAGTTAGGAATGCAAGTAATATAAAAACACCGACGAGAGGTCGGTGTTTTTTTTGTTCTATAAAGTTTTAATGCAAAAAATCTTTTACAACGATTATTTCAAAGCAAACGGTGAAACAACTGCGCCGTACTTGGCTTTAGCATCGTTCAAACGCTTAATTTGCGCGTTGAGTTCAGCTGTAAATTCAGCAGGGACTTCAATTTTGGAGAAGACCGCTTCCATTCTAGCCATTTTATCAAGATATTTGTCAACTCTGATTGAGAATTGTTCAAGATATTCTTTTTCGGTGAAGTCGTATTCGAGGTTGTCCTTAAACAACTTTTTCAAATCTGCATATTCTGGAATTTTTCCAACAGGAGTTTCAATCGCGCCAAATTCACCGTTAACTCTGCCGTCAGCCCACAAAATCCAAATCTTTTTGTCAAGTTTTGTGTTTGTGTATTTGCCTTCTGCATTTTTAAGGAAATAGTTTGTGCCGAACACCGTCGGAGATTTTGCCAATTTTTTGCCAAAGTTAAGGTGATTTTGGATATATAATCCCAAAGGAACAGAAACGAAGTCAAGGTTTGCCATTGGGTTGTGCGTTCTGACACCTTCTTTGCCGATGGTTGCCGCAGTTGTTTCCGATTCAACTGTTGCGCCAATGAAAACACCGTGTTCCCAACTTAAAGATTCGACGACAGGAACTGTTGTGTCTGAGTCACGTCCGCCGTAAATTACGCCTGAAACTTTTACGCCTTTTGCGTCGTCAAGAGCCTTATCCACGTTGGCTAGTTCTTTCATTCTGATTGTATAACGTGCGTTTTTGTGAGCAAGGTCTATTTTGTTACCTTTCTCATCGGTTTTTCCTTCAAACCATTCGCCAGAGAAATTTACGCCGTCATTGGGAGTATCTTTACCCATACCAAGCCAATAAGGTGTGCCTTGATTGACTAAAATATTTGAGAAAATAACTTCTCTTGGAGTTGTAAGAGCGTTGTAAATCAACGGGTCGTCTTTGGGGTTTACGTCTTGAATGATACCAAAGATACCGCTTTCAACGTTTACACCACGGAGTTCGCCGTCAATGTTACGCAAATATGCAATGTCGTCGCCAACAATTGTTTGTCCAGGTATCATAGCGGTTGAAGTCTTGCCGCACGCGCTTGGGAATGCGCCTGTGAAATATGTTATTCTGCCGGGTTTGCCGTGCGCGCCCATAAGGAACATATGTTCCGCAAGCCAATCTTCTCTGTTAGCTTTTTGGATAGCAAGTCTGAAAGCAAGTTTCTTAAGACCAACGCTGTTGCCAGCATATTGGTTGTTTACGGTATATACGCGGTTGTCAACCAAGTCAATAAAGATACGACGTTTGTCAATGTTGACAGTTTTGCCATCTTTCAATTTGCCAGCGGAGTGCAAGAAGAAGAAAAATTCATCATTTTGACCGTTGTTCTTAAATTCTTCATAACCAGTTCTGTAAAGAATTTCTTCGCTGTGTGTAACGTAAGCTGAATCGGTGATTTGCATTGCGCGGATTGAGAATTTGGAGTTTGTTGGTCCTAAGCAGAAAAAGCTGACAAGCATTTCTTTGCCTTCCATAATTCCGTCCATAATTCCGCGAATTTCATCTGTGCCTTCTTTTTGAAGACGTTGATTTACAGGCATACCCCAATTTTGAATTTCTTTGACCAAATATTGTGTTCCAGCTTTATCTCTGCCTTGGTCGTTGATACCGTCAAAGTGGAAAGTGTGACCGTTCAAATTGAGTTTTGTTTCCTCACCGTTTTTAATGGAAAGTTGACGTACGTATTCGATATCTTCTGCACAGTCCGTCAAAACTTTAACGGAGGCTGGGCGACAAAGTGCGATAGCATCGTTAAGGTATTCCATAACTTTGGGATTGTTCAACGCTTGCAATTTGAGCATATCTTGTTGGTTGATAATCATATAAATGACCTCCAAAATAGATTTCAATTAGTTATACAGGGGTATATTTTGCAAAAGTACCCACCTTAATTTTTAAGTTTATATCAAATTATGTGTTTTGTAAACGGAATTAAACGCAATAAAAAGTTTAATGCGATTACCAAAGCATACATATTCGTAAAAATGACAACAAAATTAACACCTAACAATGTATGGAATATATTCAAAAAGTTGACAGTATAATTCATTAAGGGCGACCTTGCTTAGTTTTAGTTAGTAAAAAAATCGGAACAAATATTATTTTGCTTGAAAAGTGTTGATTAGACTATCTAAAAACAAAAAATAAAAATTTCAATTTAGTATTGAATTTTACAAGTAAACTATTGTATAATGCTTTCAAACATAATAAAGGAGAAAGATTATGGCAGATTTTTCAAAACTTATCAAAAATAAGGCTGATTCTGCACAATTTATGATTGATGAAATCACTCATATTTGTAAGGATATGCCAAAACGTGATCCCGGTAGCGAAGGGGAAAAAATTGCATGTGAGTATATGGCTGACGTCTTGAAAAAAGAGGGCGGCTGCGAAACTGCAACTTTGGAATCTTACAAAGAGAACCCAAATTCATTTATGGGATGGATGTATATCACAGTTAGTTGTGGTATGTTAGCTTTAATTTTACAATTTTTCTTGCCTATTTTGGGTATTTTGTTCATTGCATTCGGTCTTGTAACAATGGTTTTACAATTCGGATTGTATTTCAAGTTCGTTGACAAATTGTTCCCAGAAAAAACAGGACATAACGTTACTGCAATCAAAAAATGCACAGGTGAAGTTAAAGGTCGTGTTTTCTTCAACGGTCACCCAGACGCAGCTTACAACTGGCCAGTAAACCAAAAGTTGGGTGGCGCAGCTCACCTTTCACAATATGTTTTTGGTATTGTTGGAATTTTGTATGTTTTGGCAGTTAGCATTGCTCTTTGCGTAAAATTTGGCGCTGCTCCATTCGTATTGACTCCCGCATTTGCAGGCACATATTTTTGGGTTGCAATCAGCTGTTTTGCATTTGTTCCTTTCTTCATCTTGCTTTACTTTATGTGGGATGAAAAGACAGTTGTTGACGGCGCAAACGACAACCTCACAGGTTGCTATATGGGCATTGCATTGCTTAAAGCTATGAAAGATGCAGGCATTGAACTTGAACACACAGAAGTAGGCGTTATCCTTTCTGGTTCAGAAGAAGCTGGTTTGCGTGGCGCAAAAGCGTGGTGCGAAGCTCACAAAGGTGAGTTCCAAGACGTTCCTACTTGGATTTACAGCTATGATACAATTCACGACGGCAAATTCCTTATGGTAAACTACCGTGACCTTAATGCAACTGTTGCGGCAGACAAAGAAGTTTCTGACTCCTTTATCAAAGCGGCAGAAGAATTGAATATTCCTTGCAAAAAGGGTATGGTTCCTCCAATGGGCGGAGCAACTGACTCAGCAGCATTTGCACAAGCTGGTTTCAGAGCCACAGGTATTACTGCTTTGAACCATAAATTGGAAAACTACTATCACACAATTTATGATACATACGACAACCTTAACAAAGAAGGTCTTGCAGATTGCTATGCAATTTCAGTAAGATGCCTTGAAAACTTTGATAAGGCAATAAGCAAATAACTTTTGAAACAATAAATAAAACTCTGCGTGAAAGCGCAGAGTTTTTTTATTTGCCTTTTTATGTAAATAGATAAGCAACTTATTATGGCTATAATATTATGGCTGTAATATGTATAAAGATATAATTTTTTGACGATAAAAATTATA
>CAZQGE010000049.1:0-10505 GCA_964592815.1 uncultured Bacteroidaceae bacterium
AGTATATCTTGGTTTTTCAAGGTTGTCAAGTGCAACGCATATCAATTTTGAAGAAAAAAACACTAACTTTTTTATTTTATTTTTCAATATTTTAGATTTTATTTTTCTTATTTTTGTTAAAATATTTTTTGTTGAATGGTTCTTATGAAAATTTTCCTTAACTTTTACTTTTTTTGCGCCCACACTTGAAAAAAAATCTGTTTCGTTGTTTAATGGTTTAAGGTGAAATATGAGAATTGACAAATTTTTGAAAGTATCAAGAATTATCAAGCGACGCGCAGTTGCCGCCGACGCTTGTGACGGCGGTCGAATAGAGATAAACGGAAAAACAGTAAAACCGTCAAAAGAGGTAAAGATTGGCGACAAAGTTACTGTTGCTTTTGGAAACAACAGCTTGAGTTTTGAAGTTGTTAACATAGATGAAATTCAAAGCAAGCAGTCGGCAGATAATATGTATAGGATAATTTGAAATGAGTAATTTTAATGTCAACGTAATTATAACAGCAGGCGGACATAGCGTTAGATACGGCAAAAACAAGCTCTTCGAACCTTGCAAAACAAGTTGCGTCTTAATTGAAGCTATAAAGCCGTTTTTATCTTTTTACGAAATCAAAAAAATTATAATAGCGATAGAACCGTCTTTTTCAGACGAATTTATTTTTAATTTGAAAAAATATGGCACCGATGCTGACAAACGTATAATTTTAACAGGTAGCGGTGAAACACGTGGACAAACCGTTATGCGAGGCATTGAAGCGTTGGACAAAAACTGCGACATAGTTTTAACACACGACGGCGCGCGCCCATTTGTTTCTCAAAAACTTATCAAAGAAGTAATTGAAGGCGCAAGAAAGTGCGACGGCGCAGTTCCGTTTGTTGATATGACTGATTCTATGGTAAACATACAAGACGGAATAAGTTGCGTAAACCGCTCAGAATATAAACGTGTGCAAACACCGCAAGGTTTCAAAAAAAGCATATTTGTTGACGCATATAATCGCGCAAAAGGCGAGTTTACAGACGATTTAAGTTTAATAAAAAGTGTTTTAGATATATCCGTGTGTCCTGTTGACGGAGAATTAAGCAACATCAAAATCACAACTCGCAACGACTTATTCAATGCTTTAACAGGTTGCGGATATGATATTCATAGATTTCAAAGCGGAAACGGCATAAAACTCAACGGTGTTTTTATACCTTGTCCATACTCTTTTGTTGCACATTCAGACGGCGACGTACCCGTGCACGCAATTATGGACGCAATTTTATCTGCCGTTGGTCAAAAGGATATTGGGCACTTCTTCCCCGTTGACGACCCCGCTTATGATGGAGCAAACAGCTTTGACCTTTTGAAACAAGTCATAGAGGTTGCATTCAAAAAAGGATACAAACTTTCAAATTTGTCCGTAAGCATTATAGCTGAAACTCCAAAAATCGCACCCCACATAGACGCAATGAAACTCACGCTTGCAAACGTATTCGACGTAGGCACAGACAAAATTGGTATAACGGCAACAACAAACGAGCAAGTTGGAGAAATTGGAAACAAAGAAGCGATTGCGGCGTTCGCAACTGTTATGCTTACGTCTTGCTGACAGCTTTCACTTATGCAAACAAATTAAACGTTGCAAGATTGTTTTAGACGTTTTTGTAATTTGTTTTGATTATGAACTTTTACGCAGACTTATCTATACGTTCAGTCTGTAAAGCAAACTCTTTCAATCAAACGAATGTTTACTGACACCGTTTTGCTAAAACCATAAAACACATTCTTTCAGTTAGCAAAGTAAAAAAAGGACACAGAAAACTGTGTCCTTTGATTTTTTGATTTGCAAGCGATTAACGTTTGCTGAATTGTGGTGCTTTACGAGCCTTGTGCAAACCGTATTTTTTACGTTCTTTTGCTCTTGGGTCACGTGTTAAGAAACCAGCTTTTTTCAAAATAGCGCGATATGCGTCTGTGTCTGCAACACAAAGAGCTCTTGCAATACCGTGACGAATTGCACCTGCTTGACCTGTCATACCGCCACCTTTAACGTTTACATATACGTCAAATTTGTCAGCTGTTTCAGTAGATTGCAAAGGTTGGTTTACAATAAGTTTCATTGTGTCGAGAGGGAAGTATTCTTCCAAAGAACGCTTGTTGATAACAATTGCGCCCTCGCCACCGGGAATAAGACGAACTCTTGCGATAGCTGTCTTTCTTCTGCCTGTGCCAAGATATTGAATCTTCTTTTTAACAGTTTTCTTTGTAGCCATATTTCACCTCGACTAATTCAATTTAAGCTCGATAGGAGTTTGAGCTTGATGACTATGCTCGCTGCCTGTGTAAACACGAAGCTTTTTGAGCATATTTTCACCCAAAGAGTTTTTGGGAAGCATACCCTTTACTGCTTTATAAACAGCAAAATCGGGCTTTTCGTTCATAAGTTTTTTGTATTGAATTTCTTTCAAACCGCCAATGAAACCTGTGTGATAACGATAGTATTTTTGTTCCAACTTTTTGCCAGTCAAACGTACTTTATCACAGTTGATTATGATGACGTGGTCACCACAATCTACGTTGGGGGTGTATTCAGGTTTGTTTTTACCTTTCAAAATTGTGGCAACCTGTGAAGCAAGACGACCAAGAACCATATCGGTTGCGTCGACAATATACCATTTGCTTTCTACTTCACCGGGCTTTGCCATAAAAGACTTGTTATTTTTTGCCATACTAGACAAATCTTTAGCCATAGCTGACCTCCAAAATTATGTTTTATTTTAGATGTATTTCGACTGCAAAAAGAGGGGCTAGTTCGTTTTCGCAATAAATTTCAATCTAAAAAGATGCTTAGTTATGATAATCAACCTACAAAAATAAGTCAAGCGTTTTGAATACATTTCCATTTTGAATTCTACATAATTAGACATATATAGAGAGAATAGCTTATATTTCTAATTAAACACCTAATTTAGTACGCTGACAGAAGTTCCCTTACTTTTCTGTTTTATCATCTGCGGTTTCAATGTTTTTTATTAAAATTTTTGATGCCTTCAACGGCATTGAAAACCCTTTGACTTTGCCGCAACTTACTCCGTCCACAATTATGTCGGCACATTTTGCGTCAGACAATTCAAAATTAAGTCGTTTCGTGTCCAATTTGCCGTTTACGCTCAGTTCCAAGACGTAACCGTTTTTAGATTTTTTCATATCGAAACAAATTTCGCCGTCAGTATCACGCAAAACGTACTTGTTTTGTCCGATATACATTTTAATGTCCAATTCCTCAAACTTGGTGCTGTTATATTCCGTTTTCAAAAGCGGAATAATTGCGCCAGCTCTTGCAAAAACAGGATATTCGTTTAAGGGACAAACTACTTCAGCAACACTATCCCCTTCATATTTTTCACCGTTAAAAATGTTTGTCCAAACCCCACTTGGAAACCAAACTTTCAATTTTGAAAGTTTGCCATCTGTTGACGGTTCAACAACAGGTGCAACAAGCAGTTGCTCTCCAAATATGTATTGGTTTTTGAACTCGTCTTTATATGCGTTTTCACAATCGTAAAAATAGTACATTGGCGAACAAAGCGGAATTGCGTCTTGGTGAGTGCGAATGTCAGCGGTGTACAAATACGGCAACAATTTATGACGCAAAATCATAATTTCTTTTGCAAATTCCTCAGTTTTAGGATAAAGCCAAGGTTCTTTGCTTATTCCGATTTTGGTTGAATGTAGTCTATTGATTGGAGAAAAAACGCCTAATTGTAGCCACCTTAAATATAATTCATTGTCACCTTTGCTGAACTGATGGCCTCCAATATCGTGCGACCACCAAGTATATCCGACATTGGACGCTGTCGCTGTAAAATATGGTTGAATTTGAAGACTTTTCCAACAAACAATTGTATCGCCTGAAAAACCAAGCGGATAACGATGCGAGCCAAGTCCCGCATATCTTGACAAAATAATTCCGTCTTCCTTGTTTCGATTGATGTCCAAGGTGTGATAGTGATTGAGCAACCACAACGGGTCAAGCCCTTTAATCTTAGATTTTTTGCCTTGTTGCCAATCAATCCACCAAAAATCAACGCCGTCTTTTTCATACGGGTGGTGCAAAATGTCAAAATAACTGTCACGAAACTTTGAGTTTGTCAAATCAAATTTAACAGTCTTTTTGCTTTTTGGGTCAATCCCGTTAGCTTGCGCCATATCGGAATATTGTTGCTCAAAAAATCTAACTCCGTCACGAGGGTGCAAATTAAGTGTAATTGCAAGTCCTCTGTTTTTAAGTTGGTTCAAAAAACTCTTATAATCAGGGAAAAGCGATTTTTCAAAGGTATAACCCGTCCAGCCCCTACCTTGAAACAAATTGCTGTTATTAACTTTCTTTGGAACGTTTTTTACGATATGCCAATCCATATCAACGGTGGCAACTGTAAGTGGAATTCCTTTGTTGCGGAATTTATCCATAAGTTCAATATATTCGTTGTCTGAATAAGCGTGATAACGCGACCACCAATTTCCAAGTGCGTATTTTGGAATTATTGGAGGATAACCCGTAAGCCCAAAATAATCTTTCAACCCTTCCAAATAGTTTCTTCCAAAAGCGAGTATATAAAAATCTTGAGTGCCTTTTTCTCTTTGTATTATTTCGCCATTAAGATTAAGTAAACACGACTTTGAGTCATCTAAAACCGTAACTCCACTTTTAGACATAAGGCCATCTGGAAATTTGACGTTTCCGCCGTTCATATCAAGCGTTCTTACAGTTCCTTTCAAATTATCTTTTTCAGAGACTTCCAAATGTTTTGAGCCACTTTCACACGTAAATTTTAATGTTCTTGTATCAATATCAAATTTTGCAGAACGTGTAATAATCGACACTTTATATCCGCTTTCTGTAATTGTAAACTGTGGTTTTGCAAAATTTCTGCATATAACTATCTGCGTAGCCAAGTCGATAAATCCTTGTTTTGACGCCTTTTCAATTCTTACGATTTTATCTGAAAGCACGCTTATTCTAACATCGTTTTTTATGTAAATATTTTTTTCGTCGGCAGGCGCGGACGAAACACAAAATTGATTCATAGCACTCTCCAAATTTATAAATCAAACAACAAAGTCTCCCTTTACGGGAGACTTGAAATCAACCTTCGTATGCTTTCAACACAATTGCCAAAAACTCACAATTTTGACCACCTATCGCAATCATTCCGTGCGGTTGTGAGCTATCATAATAAACGGTATCTCCCTTTTCCAAAACTTCGGTTTTTCCGTTTATTGATACCAAAAGTGAACCAGACAAAATATAATCCATTTCCTGTCCTTTGTGTGTTGACAACGAAATAGGCTTGTTTTGCGCATCTTTTTCATATGGTGCAACAACATAAAACGGTTCTGCAGTTCTGTCTTTGAAATTGTGCGCGAGATGCTCATACGTAAACGAGTGCCTTCTTTCTGTTACAACACCTTGCCCCGCCTTAACTACGCTGTAACTTGAAAGTTTTGGAGTTTCTCCCGTAAGCAATGAAGTAACGTTTACGCCAAACTTTTCAGCGCAATTATAAAGCATTGTCACAGAAAAATCTTTTCCTCCATCTTCAAATTCCAAATATGAAGTCACGTCCATTCCTGTAACTTTTGCCATTTCTTGTGGCGTTATTTCCATATCTTCACGGAGTGATTTTAACCTTTGTGCAATTTCAGCATTGTTAGACATATATTCCCTCGCATTATTTATTGTTTTTATTTTACTCTAAGGTATGCGGGTTGTCAATTATGCATACGGCTTGAATGCGTCATTTTTTAACATTATCAATAATTGCACAAAAATATGCCGACAAAAAGTTTGAGCAACTTACTCTATGCAAACTTTTCCGCTATAATTGACATTATAAGATAAATAACTTAAACTTATTTTATAAACTACAAAAAGGTGCAATATGATAAACAAAGAAATGTACGTTTTGGGCAGCAAACGTTCTGTTATAAGAGAATTATTTGAATTTGGCAAACAAAGAGCTAAAGAAGTCGGACAAGAAAATGTATTCGACTTTTCTTTGGGCAACCCTAACGTTCCCGCCCCAGAATGCGTAAGAGAAGCAATCGCAAAACTTAACAATATCCCAGACAGCACGACCTTGCACGGCTATACGTCAGCACAAGGAGATGCAAACGTGCGAAAGAAAATTGCCGAATTTATCAATTTGCGCTTTAACACCCAAGTCGGTGCTGACAATATATATATGACTGTGGGCGCTGCAGCATCACTTTGCATTTCGCTTAAAGCTCTCAATGAATATGATGACGAATTTGTGATTTTTGCGCCGTTTTTTCCTGAATACCAAGTTTTCATAAAATCGGCAGGCGGATTTCCAGTTATAGTTCCATTTGAGGAAAAAGATTTCCAGATAGATTTCGACAAATTCGAAAAAGCTATAACAAATAAAACAAAAGCGGTAATTGTAAACTCGCCTAATAATCCATCTGGTGTCGTTTACAACAAAAATACAATCATCAAGCTATGCCAAATACTTAAGCAAAAAAGCGATGAATTTGGACATCCAATAATTATCATCGCCGATGAGCCTTACCGTGAACTTGTTTATGGCGACGTTGAAGTGCCTTATATTATGAACTACTACGACAACAGCATAGTATGTTACAGTTACAGCAAATCGTTGTCGTTGCCTGGCGAAAGAATTGGATATATTGCTGTCAACCCAAAAATGCAAAATGCAAAAGAGGCATACCTTGCAATTTGCGGAGCAGGCAGAGCTTTGGGCTACGTTTGCGCCCCGTCAATGTTCCAAAAAGTCGTTGAACAATGCGTTGACGCAGTACCCGACATAAATTCCTACAAAAAAAACCGTGATTTACTTTATAATGCGTTGACGGAATACGGCTATAATTGTGTGCGTCCAGACGGAGCTTTCTACTTGTTTGTTAAAGCATTAGAAAGTGACGCAAACGCATTTGCAAACAAAGCAAAGCAATACGGCTTGTTGCTTGTACCTGGTGATGACTTTGCCGCAAAAGGCTACGTTCGTATTGCATACTGTGTAAGTTACGATATGATAAAACGCAGTTTACCATCTTTTGAACACCTTATAAAGGACTACAAAAACTTATGACGATTGACGAAACAACTACAAATGCAATCTGTCGCTTTCAAGGCGACTTTTTTGCAACAAAAATTGCTGGCGCGCAAATAATCAAGGCTGACAAAAATTTTTCTATGTGCCGTATGTCAATAACGCCCGACCACCTCAACGCAGCGGGTATGATTATGGGCGGTGCAATTTTTACACTTGCCGATTTTTCTTTTGCCGTTGCAAGCAATACGCTTAATTCTCAAACAGTTACGCTGTCGGCAGATGTCAAATATCTAAAGAATACAAAAACAAATTTTTTGTACGCTGAAACAACCTTGGTGGCAGACGGAAAAATAAACGTGTATGATACGGTGGTAACAGACGAAAACAAAGAAACAATAGCTGTTGTAAGATTTCAAGGTTACAAAAAGTAGTCCTTTATAAAAAACTCAAATTTTTATCGTTTGTTAGAGTCCTGAAACAATAAAATACTTGTAAGTTCTAAGATTTTGCAACCATAAGGTTTGAAAGATTAAAATTTGTATTAAAAGTTTTGCAAATTGAAAGGTATCGGAAATCCGATACCTTTTTTTTGATTATATTCATAAATTCTAAACTTGAAACTAAAAATTTTTGACAAGCGCAAGTTTAATATTTGTCGCAACCTTATTTGATTTTAAGGGTACGAATATTTTTGAATGTCTTTCTGTTCTTTCTGTAAATTCTCTTATATACCTTTGTAAATATTTCGCAATATTTGGCGTGGTTAGCCAAGTTGGGTTCATATTGTTCAGAAACGTGTGACATACATTTTACCGCATCAGACAAATTATTGTAAAGTCCAATTCCCGTAAAACTTGCCATAGCTGCGCCCAATGCTGACGTTTCATAAGTTTGAACTTTGTAAACAGGCAAGCCAAACAAATCTGACAACAATTGGCAAACGACTTTTGAGTTTGAACCACCGCCCGAAATGGCAATTTTCTTAATCTTATATCCGCTTCTTTTTTCCATTTTGAGCATCGCATCATAAAGTGCAAAGCCAATTCCTTCAATGATAGCGCGGTAAACGTGCATTCTTGTGTGCGTATCGCTAAAACCAATCATTGTGCCTTTTGACATTGGGTGATTGACGCCAGGAGCCCAATATGGTTGCAAAACAAGCCCGTCACAGCCGACAGGAATTTGTTGCATTTTGTTGTCCAAAATCTTTTCAGGAATGCAATGTTTGTCACAAGCCTCTTGACATTCAGCAAGACCAAATTCCTTTTTGAACCAACTTATCATCCAAAAGCCTCTGAAAATTAAAACTTCAGGGTTATATTTGTCTGCATAAATTGACGAGTAAGCAGGCAAAAATTTCATTGGTTCTATGTATTTATCCGTTGTAATTTCAATGGAAGCTGACGTGCCCAAACTTATTGCCGCAACATCATCGCCTTCGCAACCGACAGCCAAAGTTTCGCAAGCCTTATCTGCGCCGCTTGCAACAACCTTAATGCCTTCCGGAAGCCCTGTTTCATCAGCAATTTCCTTAGAAATTACGCCCATAACATCACAAGGGTTATGCAATTTATCGACCATTTTGTCTGCTTTTGCTTCAAACACAAAACCAGTTAAGCTATGTTTTCCTTGCCATTGTTTTTTCTTGTAATCAAACGGAACGTGACCAACTTGCGCCGCATAAGAGTCCGTGACTTCGCCAAGTAATTTCAAATGGATATAAGTTGAAAGCATAACAAATTTTTCAGTTTTTTCCCAAATTTGTGGCTCGTACTTTTTAATCCAATTACAAAAAGATGCAGCGTACTGTGATGATGCAATATCCCACATTCCTATAAATTTAAGTCCCGAAATTTTCAAAGGGCTGAAATTTTCATCGAGATTTTGTACACGTCTTTGGTCAAGATAAAGGATAAACGGACGCAACGGATTATTGTTCTTGTCGAGGCAAGTAACAACGTCTCTGCAAGTTGTAACGCTTAACGCTCTAATATTTAGCCAAATATCGTGAAATTTTTCTTTAAGCTCTTTTGTTGCGTCGCAAATATTGTTCCAATAAAACTCGGGCAACTGTTCGGCGTAACCGTTTTCCCTTGAAAAATAAGGTTGTTCATAATTTCTTTTTACTTCCGCTACAATTTCGCCGTCTTTGTTAAACACCAAAACTCTTAGGCTCTGTGTGCCTAAATCGTAGCTCAATACATACTGTTCGTTACTCATAATTCTCCCTAAGCATTTCTAAACTAGATTACAATTCCGTAGAATAATCATCAACAATAGTTATATTATATAACAAAACCTCAATTTTGCAAGTATATTTCCCCAAAAAGACAAACGATAATTTTTTAGCGTTTTAATTTCTAGAAAAATAGACAAAAACAGAAATAATTTTTGAAAACCGCCATTCTAATGCGGTTAAAACAAGTGCAAAGTTAACTACACACAAGTATGAATAATTTTAATTTTTATATTTTTATCTGTAAAATTGGAACGTGCGGAGGGTTGGAAAGGCGCAACTTTATGCTGCTGTTGCCCACTCCACGACTGACAACCATATTGGTTTTTTGGTCGTTTGAGACATAAAGACCTGAAGTATATTTAGGGAAAAATCCTTGATGAGGAGCATAAACTGGATAAGGAATTCTAAATTGTCCACCGTGCGCGTGTCCGCTTAAAACCAAACTTGGGCGTATGGTGTGTGATGCGTCAGAATAGTTGCTTTCAAACTTTTCTGGGCGATGAGCCAACACAATTACGTTGCCATTGTACGCATTTGGATTGCCTTCAACATATTCAACCTTGTAATTTGAGCTATCTGTTAAGCCCAACAGCACCACTTTTTTGCCCTCAATGGTCAGAGTTGCGGTATTGTTTGAAAGCACCGTAACTCCCCTTTTCTCCATTTCTAAGCAAAGCCTTTTGTATGACGGCAAAATTAGTTCGTGATTGCCGTTTACGTAGTATATTGGAGCAATCAACGACGCTTTTTCGATAAAACTTAAAACCCCACAGCTATATATATTTACATTAGATTCCGTAATGTCGCCTGTTATTGCAATAAAATGGGGGTTTTCTTGTCTTAAACGCAACAATAACGCGTCCAAATCAATTTCAATATCACCAAAATGCATATCAGACAAATGCGCAATTTTAACAGTGACTTTTTCGCTTTCTGGTTTTTCTTTTGCCAAATCTATGGTTATGATTTCAAAATCAATTTTATTGTTTGTTGTGAAGACGGCTACAAATATGCAAACAAACACCAAAAACATAGCAATTATACTGAAAAACAGCATTCTAACATTTTGTTTATTTTTTTCTCCGTTTACACTTAACATTCTTAACAAATCTATATCCCTTAATCTAAAAATACGCAAGTTTTCTTTACCTTTTTATTATAAAATATAAACATTAAAAAAATG
>CAZQGE010000050.1:0-9784 GCA_964592815.1 uncultured Bacteroidaceae bacterium
CAAAGTTAAACTAAAGCTGAAAAAACAAGACTAAACTAATTCTTGTTAAATTAGACTAAACAAATCTGTGTTAAATTAGATTAAGTTAAGCTAAATAAAGTAAACAAAACTAAAAAAGCACGCAAAATATGCGTGCTTTTAGATTTTATAATTTTAATTATTGCTCATATATGCATTATTGAAAATTATTATCCTTGATACTTTTCAATGTTGTTGCCATCTGACCAAAGTTTTTCAAGGCAATAAAACATACGACTTTCATCATTGAAAATGTGAACCATAACAGAGCCGAAATCTAAAACAGCCCATTTGCCGTCCTTAATTCCATCGGAACGAATTGCCGTGATTTCAATTTCTTCCAATTTTTCTTGGAGATTTTCGGCAAGTCCTCTAACTTGCTTATTGCTTCTTCCTGTGCAAATTACAAAATAATCTGAAAGCACAGTTAGGTGTTCGACGTTCAAAACCGTAATATCCACGGCTTTGTTGTCATCAAGTATTTTGCAAATTTCGTTTTTTAATTCAATTGGTTGCATTTTTACTCCTTATTTCAAATAATATTCCACAGCTTTTTCAGTTAAAGGATAAACACCTTTTCCTTTTGCTGTAACTTTATCATAGGTATATTTCAAAACTGCCCTAAAACCTTGTTCAAAGTCCTCGTCTGCAACTTTTCTTAGCTCAGGTATAGGGTAATAATCTCTGTCATCAGACAAACTGTCTGCAGTATAAATCAATTTTTCAAACGTGGTCATATTAGGTTTTGCAGACGTATGACAGCATATTGCAGACAAAATTTGCTTATCATCAATGCCAAAATCACGTTTAGCTTTTTCAGCACCTAAAAATTGATGCATTACGGGGCTTCCTATTGCATCTGACGGAACGTCTAAGCCCTCAATTGCTGGACGTTCTTTTGCATTATCGTGCAAAAGAGATGCAATAAAAACTTTTGTAAAGTCTTGTTTCAAGTTATGTTTAGAGTTCAATTCCTGTGCTTTCAACACAACTGCTTTGCTGTGCTTAAAAAGTTTGTCTGACTGAATTTTTTTTAGCCTTTCAACATAGTTTTTGAAATCTTCAAACAAATTATTCTTCCTAATATAGTCAACAATTTCAAAAGAAACTCCATTAGGGCAATCGCCAAGCAATAATTGAGCTTTTATAATTGCCGATGAAACCTCGTCCCCTTCATAATTCAATGTTATAAATCTGTCGCCAAATTTTTCAGCCATTTTTTTTGCCGTTGTTTTTATGTTGTTATATCCTTTGCGTCCTGCCACAGAAACTTTTGCTGTATCAACAATTTTTTGCGGATTTTTCCAGCTGTCAAAATGCTGAAAACCGTCGCCACCAATAAGATATACGACGTCGCCATATTTTTCTTTTAACATAGGCAAAACAACACACGTATAATTATCACGTTGTCTTTGGTTTTCAATGCAGTCAACAACAACTTTGACAGGAAAATTTTTGAAAGCAATGTTAAGCATTTCTACCCTGTTCTCAAAACTCAAAAAACCTTGACATTTATGAGGTGGAAAACTTGTTGGAATCAAAACCAATCTATCTGCTTTTAATTCAGAAACACAAGCCTTGCAAATATTTATATGTTCTTTATGCGGAGGGTCAAAAGCTCCGCCGAAAATTACTGTAAGCATAATATTAGTATAACAATATTCGTCAAATTTTTCAACAGCATTTTCCAAGTGCTAAATAAATAAAAAATTTGTGGCAATAATTTTTGTATGGCAAAACTTTTTGATTATATAGCTTTGACGATAATTTGCTTTCTTCTTACGTTGACGCTAAGTTCGCTTTTTCTTCCAAACTGGACGGCAGTTTTGATATTTTCAGTCACGTCCTCTTTGCTTGTTTCATTCACCACATTTTATTTTCAAAAAGGAAAAAACAAACCTTATTCAAGCGACTGTTTACTTGATTATTTTTGTATCAAAGGCAACAAATTTGCCATATCGCATATAGCAAGTGTTCTAAATTATGACATTATTGATAATACTTTTAATGCAATTATTACAAAAAACTTGATTTTAGCAGCGTATTTTAAGTTTTCCGTTTTGTCTGTAACAGAACTAAACGCACTAGTTGAATTCGCAAAATTACAGCAAGTCAACACTCTTTTCATTATGACTGAAAAGGTTGACAGACACGCTTTTAGAATTATTGACAACAATGAAATAAAACTTCAAATTGTAAAAATTAAGGCGGTTTACAAATTTTTGAAAAACAACAATGCACTCCCAATCATCAAAAATAAAAAATATAAAATACAATTTTCTGAGTTTTTTGCAACGATATTCAATCGTAAAAATACCAAATTTTATATTTTTTCAGCTACAACTTTGTTAGTTTTTGCATACTTTACTCCCCTAAAAATATATTACATCGTATTTGGTTCGTTATCCCTTTTAATGGCTATCTTAACATTGACACCACTTGGCAAAGGTAGCTTCAAAAATGAAAATGTTTTTAATAAAATAAAAAATGAAAACATAAAATCACCTAACTCTGACGACAAATCAAAAGAGCCGTCAAATAATGACAGCTCTGAAAATCAATAAATATTTAATATGAAATTTACTATGGTTTCAACTTTGACTTAATCTATCCATTCAAATTCTATATCGCCAATACTTACAGTATCGCCTTCCTTCATTCCTTTTTTCTTCAACTCGGAAATAACTCCCCTGTCTTTCAAGACTTTTTGGAAGAATGCAAAAGAATCTTCTGCGGAAATTGTTACGTTCTGAATAAGGAAATCTACCAAACCACCATCAACAAGGAACGTGCCATCGGGCATTTTCTGTATTGTGAATTTTTGGTCAGATTTTTCTTCCAAAGCGAACTCGTCAAATTTCTCTCTGCTTGGTGGTGGCAATTCCGAAACTTTTTGTTTCATAACTTTAAGTAATTCCTCCAAACCATCTCGTGTTATTGACGATATTACGTAAACTTTTTTGTTTATTGTTTTTTCAAACTTTTCAATCGCAACCTTGTCCATAAGCAAATCAGCTTTTGATGCAACCACAATTTGTGGTGTTTGTGCCAATTTTTCGCTATATCTTGCTAATTCTTCATTGATTTTATGGTAATCATCCAAAGGGTCTCTGCCTTCACTTCCACTTATATCAACGATATGCACAATTAAACGAACTCTTTCAATGTGCCTCAAAAAGTAATGCCCGAGCCCTGCGCCTTCACTTGCGCCTTCAATAAGTCCAGGTATATCGGCAATAACAAAGCTGTCGTCATACATTTTGACTACACCCAAATTTGGATTGATTGTCGTAAAATGATAGTTTGCAATTTTAGGTTTTGCAGAAGTTAAAACTGAAAGCAAAGTAGATTTTCCTACGTTTGGAAAGCCTACAAGCCCTACGTCTGCTATTGTTTTAAGTTCCAACGTAACTTGATGTTCTTGAGTTACTTCTCCTAATTGTGAAAACTCTGGGGCTTGCCTTTGAGAGTGCGCAAACCTTGTGTTTCCTTTTCCACCTCTGCCACCTGCAAGAGCAGTATAAGTTTCACCGTCGTCAAACAAGTCAGCAATTATGTTGCCACTTTCCGTATCACGAATTACAGTACCCGTTGGCACTTTAATAATCAAATTATCTGCGCTTTTACCTGTGCAGTTTCTGGCTTCTCCATTTTCGCCGTTTACAGCCCTAAAATGCTTTTGAAATTTGAAATCTGCAAGAGTATTCATATCTTTGCAAGCAACAAATACAATATCTCCGCCATTTCCGCCGTCGCCACCGTCAGGTCCGCCGTTTGGAACGTACTTTGCTCTTAAAAACGAAGTTTTACCGTTTCCGCCGTTGCCAGCTTTTATAAAGATTTTAACATAGTCTAAAAACATAATTTTTGCGCTTTTGCGCGCTCCTTTACTGTGTATTTCTATTATACACTAATTTTCATTTTTCTTCAAATTGTTCTAATATAGCTTTTGCAGAGCGTTTTCCTGCGCCCATTGCAAGAATGACAGTTGCTGCGCCAGTCATTGCATCTCCGCCAGCGTACAAACGAGGCACGGACGTCCTTCCGCTTTCGTCAGCAACAATCGTGCCCTTCGACGTTGTTTCAAGCCTTGAAAAACTATTTTTGATTATCGGATTTGGTGACGTCCCAAGCGCAACCACAACTTGATCACACAAAATTTCAAATTCGCTTCCGACAATTTCAATAGGACTTCTTCTACCACTTGCATCGGGTTGCCCAAGTTCCATTTTTACGCATCTCATTCCGCTTACGTGCCCGTCATTGCCTAAAATCTCTTCAGGGTTAACCAAAAGGTCAAATATTATGCCTTCTTCTTCTGCGTGAACAATTTCCTCAGCTCTTGCTGGCATCTCTGCACGGCTTCGTCTGTAAACTAGGTGTACCTCTGCTCCAAGACGTCTTGCTGTTCTTGCAGAATCCATAGCAACGTTTCCTGCGCCAACAACAATAACCTTTTTGCCGTGTAATATAGGCGTTATTGCGTCATCTTTGTATGCTTTCATAAGGTTTACTCGTGTCAAATACTCATTTGCGGAATAAACTCCATTAAGATTTTCGCCTTTAATTCTTAAAAAACTAGGCAAGCCTGCACCCGAGCCGATAAAGACTGCATCATATTCATTCAGCAATTCATCAATAAACAGAGTTTTGCCGACTACTACGTTTGTTTGAATATTGATGCCTAAGGCTAAAAGATTGTCAATTTCCTTTTGAACCAAACTTTTTGGCAACCTAAATTCGGGAATTCCGTAAACCAAAACTCCACCAGCTTTGTGCAATGCCTCGAAGATTGTTACGTCAACACCGTTCCTAGCCAAATCGCCAGCGCACGACAATGATGCTGGCCCGCTTCCTACAACAGCAACCTTCTTGCCAATTTTTACAATTTCACGTGAAATTCTTCCGTTGCTAAGCGCATAATCGGCAACGTATCGTTCCAATGCACCAATAGCAACTGCGCCACCAAGTTTTTCTTTTCTTACGCAAAGTTTCTCACATTGACTTTCTTGTGGACAAACTCTGCCACATACAGCTGGCAAGTTGTTATCTGCGCGCAAAACATCAACGGCATTTTCAATGTTGCCGTTTTTAAGTTGAGCAATAAAATCTGGGATATGAACTCCAACGGGGCAACCTTTCATACAATGTGCGCTCTTACAGTTCAAACAGCGTTTTGCCTCGCTTTGAGCAAGCATCTTTGAAAACCCTAGCGCAACTTCATCAAAGTTTGTTATGCGCTCGTTGGGGGCTTGCGTCGGCATAATATTTCTCAAATTAGTATCCATATTTTACCCCCTAATGTTGCAAGAATGCTTTAATTCTTGTTCTCGATAAATCTTTCCTCGAGAAATTGCCTCGTCAAAATCTACCAAATGTCCGTCAAATTCAGGGCCATCAATGCACGCATACTTAATATTGCCGTCATAGCTTAATCTGCAACAACCGCACATTCCAGTTCCGTCCACCATCATTGAATTCATGCTTATAATTGTTTTTACAGAATACTCCTTAGTCAAATTGCAAACAGCGCGCATCATATTGAGTGGACCGACTGCAAAAACGCAATCATAACTCTTTCCTTCTGCAAACAATCTCTTAATTTCGTCAGTTACAAAACCTTTTTTGCCATTGCTGCCGTCATCTGTAATTGTATAAACATTCTTTGCATATTTTTTGAATTGGTTCTCATAAAGAAACAAATTTTTGTTTCTTGCCCCCAAAATGACGTCTGCGCTTTTATTTTGCGTACATAATTGTTTTGCCTGCGGAAAAATTACAGCTGTTCCTACTCCACCGCCAACTAAAAGTATGTTTTTATACTCACTCAAATCTGTTGCGTTGCCCAAAGGTCCAACAAAATCTGACAAGCTATCGCCAACGTTCATTGAAGCAAGTTGTTGAGTTGTAAAACCAACTTCCTGCACCAAAATGGACACCGTGCCTTTTTCTCTGTCATAATCACAAATAGTAAAAGGTACTCTTTCGCCGTCATTATCCGTGCGTAATATAACAAATTGCCCTGCTAGGCAATGTTTTGCAACCATAGGCGCAAAAATTACGTATTCGTTAATTTTTTCCGCCAAAGTCGTTTTAGCTAAAATTTTGTAGTTTTCCATAGTTTATTCCGTTGCTGTATTTTGTAAATTTATCAGTATCTTTCAGTATTTATTCTTATTCGTACGTTTTGTTTTTTCAAAATTTGATTATTATTTCATTTTACTTCGTTTGTTTTATAGAACTTGCAATAGTCTTTAAGAGCGCAATTTTTGCAATCAGGCTTTTGAGAGTGACAAGTGTATCTTCCTAAAAAAATCAGCAAATGATGCAGTTGACTCCACAAATCTTTATCAAAACATTGTTGAAGTTGTTGCTCTGTTAGTTCAGGCGTTTTTGCATTTACAAGTCCAAGTCGGTTAGCAACTCTAAACACGTGAGTATCAACCGCAATCGCATCACCGTGAAACGCTTCTGAGAACACTACGTTTGCAGTTTTTCTGCCTACTCCTGTCAGTTTTACAAGGTTGTCTTGCGTATCGGGCACTCCGCCTAAAGCCAAAACTTCGCTTGCCATTCCTTTTATAGCTTTTGCTTTATTTTTATAAAATCCACAAGAAAAAATTTCACGCTCTAATTCCTCAACTGACATATCGCAAAATTGTTCAGCTGTATTTGCTTTCTTAAAAAGCTCGCTTGTAACTTTGTTCACCCTTTTATCCGTGCATTGAGCCGACAAAATTACCGCCACCAAAAGCTCAAAAGGCGTGGAATAGTCCAGTTCACATTTAGCATTTGGAAACATACTTTTCAGAATGTCAAAAATTTCCTTGTTTACTTTTTTCATTGTATAATTATTGCACAAACGTTTGCGAATGGCAAGCAGACTAAATATTATAAATGCACATAAGTTAATATTTTAATCTTAATCAATCACAAAGTTACATAAGAACAATTTTGCATTAGAGAATTCTCTATTTTGCAAAAGCAAATATGTGCACACCTTCATATTCAGATATGCACATATAAGCTACATTCTGACGGCTTTACCATAGGCGTTAAAAGTGTAAATTCCAATATAGGAATTAAAATTACCTCTTTCCAAAACCGTCCTAACTCTTTGAATATCCTTGTCAAAAAACTTCACCGACAGTCCGCACCCAATTCCTGCAGACGATGGTGTGTTTATAAGTTTAACAGGTATTCTGTATGTCAAAAGCGTGTCATAAAACCGAAACGCTTCGTTTCGAGAACGGAATGCAACAAACAACTCTTTCATAATTCCCTCCGAATAACTTATGTATCCGTTCTCTGATATAGCATATTAACAAAATTCTTTTTAGGTGCAAAATGACAATTTTGATATATTTTGGCATAGTGTATATAGGGTGAATTATGATTTATTTTGACAATGCTGCAACTTCGTTTTTTAAGCCAAAAGCTGTTGTTGAGGCAATAAACTTTGACATTTCTCATTCCGCAAACAGCGGAAGAAGCGGTCATAAATTGGCGATTGAAGCAGGACACAAAATTGAGCTATGCAGACAATATTTGCTTGACAAACTAGGCGCGAATGATGAATTTAGCTTGGTTTTTACAAAAAACTGTACTGAAGCATTAAACTTAGCAATTCTAGGCTACATTAGACAAGGCGCAAAGGTCATCACAACTGCAAATGAACATAATTCAGTTTTAAGACCGCTTACAGAACTTGCGTCGAACGGAGCAATAAAGCTGGAAATTATTCCACAAAATCAAAAAGGTAACATAGATTTATCATCTATTGACAACGCGTTAAGTGGCGCAGAATTATTGATTGCAAACGCCGCGTCAAACGTAACTGGTGCGCTTATAGATTTGACAGAACTCGGCAAAATTGCAAAAAAACATAACGTTCCTCTTTTGGTTGACGGAGCGCAAGCCGTACCTATAGTACCTATAAACGTAAAAGAACAAAACATTTCTATGCTTGCATTTCCTGGTCATAAGAGCTTGCACGGATTGCAAGGAACGGGTGCGCTTATATTCAAAAAATCGTTACGTCCTGAACCGCTGTTATACGGAGGAACAGGCACAAGTTCATTCAATTTGAACCACCCGAGAACAATACCCGAAGGATATGAGGCAGGCACACAATTTGCTGGTGGAATAAGCGCACTTTATGAAGGCGCAAAATGGAGTTTTGACAACGTTAACAAAAATAGGAAACAAATTAAAACATTGTGCGATGAACTAAACTACTTTCTGAAAAACATATCTACAAAGGTATATACAAACAACTCCGATGTTGGAATTGTAAGTTTTAACATTGGAGATATTGACAGCTCGCTCATTTCAGAAATTTTAGACGACAAAGGGTTTGCCGTCAGAAGCGGACTTCATTGTGCGCCTTTGGTGCACAAGTATTTAGGCACTATTAAACAAGGAGCAGTAAGAGTGAGTTTGGGAGTGGATAATACGCAAAAAGAAATATATTCGTTTGCTGAAAATATTGAAGATATAATAAAAAAAGGAAGATTGAAACTTTAAGCAACTATTTTATAAATTTATGAAAAAAAAGGCTAATACTAGCCTTTTTGTTTTTCATAGGTAATAAATTTTGCTGTTTTTTGTTATTGTTTTTTGCCTAAAAATTATTTAGCTTTTGTATGATGCTGTTATTTAGCTTTTATAAATTTTAGTTATAAGTTTATACTGTTGTTTGTTTTGTTTTTATAATTTTTTTGTTTTTTATTTAGGTTATTTGAATTTTACTTTCCCGACAAAATTCTTATTCCATTTTTATTAAGTGAACTTGCTAAAATTGCTTGCTTAACTTGATAAGGTGAAATATTTTTATACTTTTCATTAAGCAAAAGTGCCGCCCCGGCAACAAATGGTGCAGAAACAGACGTGCCTGACATATAAGAATAAACGCCACCCGCCTTGATACCTTGAACATTGACGCCATTTGCGTAAACGTCTGGGCGCAACGTTCCTTGATAATTTCCACGTGAAGAAAAATCTGCAACGTCGCCATTGACGTCAACTGCTCCAACTGCGATGACGTCGGAACTTATTGCAGGAGATTTCAAAACATCCTTTCCACTATTCCCAACGGCGCAAACGACACTAAGTCCTCTTGACACAAGCATTTCTGCGCCCATTTTTAGAGGGTCGGCATAAGTCATAGGTTCTGCGCCAAAACTCATACAAACAACCTTAATATTTAATCTTTTGCAATTATCATAAACCCATTGCATTCCGTCTAAAATTTTGAAAGTTCCAGTTTCTCCGTTTTTTTCAATAACTTTAACTGCAACTATATTTGCGTCGGGAGCAACACCTACAACCTCTTTTCCAGATGACATTCCATTTCCAACCGCAACACCACAAACAAAAGTCCCGTGTCCGTTATCATCATACGGCTCGGTTTTTCCGCCTACAAAATCAACAAACTTTGTAATTCTTTCGACGGGAATGGATAAATCACTATGTACGCTTACGCCCGTGTCCATAACACAAATAACCGTACCCTTGCCTCTGCCTTTCCAATCGATTTCAAAAGGAAAATTGCTTCTTGAATTATTGGCATTATAACCATACCAAACTTGATTTTCAGCCAACGTCGCAACTTTGCTTTGTGCGGATACATATTCAACTTCACGCATAGCTTCCAGTTTTTTCGCATCGTCTAGTGTACAATTTATGCCTACCGCATTGATAAACGGATACCTATGCGTAACATAAAACTGTCGTTCTAACATAATCATTTCGCGATAGCTGTTCA
>CAZQGE010000051.1:0-9506 GCA_964592815.1 uncultured Bacteroidaceae bacterium
ATAGCTTTTCCTCCTTTTTTCTCAAACATAGCATTGTTATTTTACATATTTTTACATTGTATTTGTATTTATTAACAACACTAAATACGCAGTTATCATTTTCGATATAAGAAAACGGCCTTTGTTTGCCAGATACATACTTCATTTAGGCAAAAATATTTTTGAATAATTTGCCAAATACAAAATTATTCTTGTTTAAGGTGGACTTTTGTGTTAAAATACTCAACGATAATTTATAATGAAATACATTTACGGGAGATTATTATGGCTATTGATAAAAAGGCTCATTCAGCTATCCAAACCTCAACAAATAGCAATGTTGATGTTGTTCAAATGAATGAAATTCCAACAGAAAAACGCTTTGAAATCAAAGACGAAAAAATTTCGTTAAAAGAAAAAGTCTTTTATGGTATTGGCGCATTTATGGATGGTGGCGGTGTTGCAATGATGTCGTGTGTTATGGTTGCTTATATGACCAAACAATTAGGCATAGCATTGCAAACAGCCACCTTAATTTTTATGTTGGCAAAACTTTGGGACGCAATTACCGACCCGATTATGGCGTTTATAACAGACAACACAAGAAGCAAATACGGAAGACGCAGACCATATCTTTTTTGGGGCGGAATATCGTTGTTCCTTTGTATTTTCTTAGTATTTTTGCCGATAAAAGACTTTGGAATGTCTGTCCCTGCTATGACGGGATACATTATATTTATGTATCTGTTGTGGAACACTTGTTCAACGGTTACGCAAGTGCCTTATTGTTCAATGGCAAGTGATATATCTCCATCTTTTAAGGAAAGGAACAGCGCAAATACGGTTAAACTTGTTTTCAACGCATTGGCATCGGGCATAGCTTACTTGCTTCCATTGATTTTTATTGAAGCCTTGACAAAAAGACCTATTGACGGAAAGCAAGGTTTTATGGGACTTACTATTGACAGCGTAGGGTTTTGGCTTGGAATGAGCATAATCTTTGGCGTAATGTTCGGTGGCGGATTGGTGTTATGCTCGATATTTGTAAAAGAAAGGATTAAACCCACAGCACCAGTCAAAAAGTTTAATACAAAAGAGTTTGTTTTGGGATACGCAGCTCCGTACAAAAATAAATCTTATAGAGCTCATATTGGAATGTATGCGACGGCATTTATGTGTATGGATATTATTTCTGCGCTTGCTGTTTTTTACGCAACTGACGTGTGGAGAGGTTATCCGATATTTGGCTCAATGGATATGTCGTCAATGTTTATAATTGCTCCAATGATGGTGTCGGCAGTAGTAATGTTTCCGATTGCCAGAAAAGTTATGGATAAAAAGGGCAAGGCGTTTGCATTTAGAATGGGACTTCCTTTCTACATATTTGGTGGAATAATGTTGGCAGCTATGGACCCAAGTTGGGCTCCTGCCGAATTAGTACCAATCGTTGCAATCATTATGGGCTTAGGCTTTGGTGGCGCGCAAATGATGCCTTGGATTATCTTCCCCGATACCGTTGACGTTGAACAAATGGCAACAGGTTCTCGCCAAACAGGAACGTACAGCGGAATGATGACGTTGGCAAGAAAGGTTGCGGGTGCATTGGGTGTTGGACTTACGGGCGTAATCATTGGTGCATTTGGTTATATTGAAAAAACAGACCCTAATATTGACCCGTTGCAACCTGCAAGCGCATTAGTTGCAATAAGAATTGTTTTGGGTGTGTCTGTTGCTATATTTATTACTGTTGCGTTGATTGCATCTTTACGTTACAAAATCACAAGCCAAAGGCTTGAAAGAGTTAGATATTTTATTGAAGCAAGAAAGAACAAAATTATGCTTACTGATGAAGAAATTGTTGAAAGAGAAAAACTTATTACCTTGTTATACGGTAAATATGTTTCTCCCGAAGAAAAAGAATACAGACAAGCATTGGCAACGGGTGATTTTTCTAAAATTGCAGATTATGTGCCAGAAGACGATGAATTGATGTCAGAAAGCAGTCAACAAGAGATTGTTGCGCCTGTTCCCGAAGAGAGCATTGCTGAAGTTGCAGACAGCAAAGATTTCAACCGTTTGACGAGTAAAAATTCGGAAACGGAAGACAATAAATAAAAGACGGAAAATAATGAGCGTAGAATTTCAAAAGAATAACGGACAAACAATAATTACAAAAGAAAAAGGCAAACCTTTTCGCATTTTGCAACTGACTGACATTCATATCGGCGGCGGCTGTTTAAGCGTAAAGCAAGATAAACAGGCGTTGTTGGCAGTTGAAAAGGTTGTCAAAGCAGCAAAACCTGATTTTATCATCGTAACTGGCGATATAGCATATCCGATACCTTTCTTTTCTGGCACTTTGAACAACCTTAAAGCAAGCAAAATGTTTGGTTGTTTAATGACCAAATTAGGCGTGCCTTGGACTATGGTTTTTGGCAATCACGACAGCGAATCGTTTGCTAGGTACAGAAAAGCTCAAATTGCAGATTATTATATGTCTTTGCCTAATTGCTATCTTGAAAAGGGAAGCGCAGATATAACGGGTGTCGGCAATTATATGATAAAACTCAACAATGCTGACGGAAGCCTGAACAATTTGCTTATGTTTGTGGATAGCAACGCATATCTTACTTGGAACTTTTTTAGCGGTTTTGATACTATTCACGACGACCAAATAGAATGGTACAAAAAAACAGTTTTAGACAACTCTGAAATTGGCAAAATATCGCCGTCTTTAGCGTTTTTCCATATTCCTCCAAAAGAGTTTAAGGAAGCGTGGGAAAAGTGTTACAGGGGCAGCGAAGAGGTGAAATATCATCTTGGCTTTGTTGAGGAAAAGGACAACTATTTTGGGTATCCAAAAACAAAAGAAGGCAATTTCTTTAAGGAAATGGTTAAGTTTGGTAGCTGTAAAGGTATGTTTATGGGGCACGACCACTTGAACACTTTGTCTTTGACGTATCAAGGCATAAGACTGACCTACGGAATGAGCATAGACTATTTGGCTTATAAAAAGATTTCAGAAGTCAACACTCAAAGAGGCGGAACTATTGTTGAAATTTATGACGATGGTTCGTTCGATTGCAAGTTGTGTCCGTTGGCGGATATAGAAAAAAATAATAATTAAGCAAGTTAATCATTGATATTTATACAAAAAGCCGAATTTAATTCGGCTTTTTTGTTATTTTTTGTTATAAACACACAAAAAAACGTATTTGTTAAGATTTAGAGATTTTTTTTGTTTTGTTAATATTGTATTGAAATGTCATAAATGCTATAATAAACTGACTAAATTTTTGGAGGCAAGTTATGAAAAAGGTTGCATTTACCGAAACGGTGTTGCGCGACGCCAATCAATCTTTGATTGCTACCCGTTTACCAATAAGCCAATTTGAAGAAATTTTACCCACAATGGACAAAGCTGGGTACTATTCTATTGAGTGCTGGGGCGGAGCGGTTTTTGATTGTTGCTTACGTTATCTTGACGAAGACCCTTGGGAAAGATTGCGTAAACTCAGACAAAGTATGCCAAACAGCAAACTTCAAATGTTGTTGCGTGGGCAAAATCTTTTGGGATATAAGCATTATCCCGACGAAATGGTCAGAATGTTTGTCAAAAAATCTGTTGAAAACGGAATTGATATAATAAGAATTTTTGATGCCCTAAACGACATAAGAAACATTGAAGTTGCAACCGACCAGGCTATCAAAAGCGGAGCAATGGTATCTGGCACAATAAGCTATACACAAAGCCCTGTGCATACGTTGAAAGCCTTTTCAAAACTTGCAAAACAAATGGAAAACTTGGGGGTAAACTCAATTTGCATTAAGGATATGGCAGGCGTTATGAGTCCGCAAGAAGCATTCGACTTGGTTTCTGCAATCAAGACAGAAGTCAAAGTTCCTGTTGTTTTGCATACTCATTGCACAACAGGGCTTGCATATATGACTTATATGAAAGCTATTGAAGCTGGTGTTGACGTAATTGATACCGCAACGTCTTGTTTTAGTGGCGGTACAAGCCAGCCTGCAACCGAAACACTTAACTTTGCGCTCAAACAAATGGGCTATGAAACAGGGTTGGACGATGCAGTTTTGAAGCAAGTCAACGATTTCTTTAAGCCTATAAGAAACACTTTTATTGAGGAGAAAAAACTCGATGCAAAGATGATGGCTACCGATACTGATGCGCTGACTTACAAAGTTCCTGGTGGTATGTTGTCAAATCTTGTTGCACAACTTAAAGCACAAAACGCTATGGATAAGTTTGAAGCTGTTTTGCTTGAAACTCCAAAGGTAAGACAAGATTTAGGTTATCCGCCACTTGTTACGCCTATGAGTCAAATGGTTGGTGTTCAAGCAACCGCAAACGTTCTTGCTGGTGAAAGATATAAAAATATTTCAAAAGAGGTCAAAGCATATTGTCGTGGTGAATACGGCACAGCTCCTGCTCCAATTGACAAAGAAGTGTTGAAAAAGGTTTTGGGAGATGAAAAGCCTATGACAGGTAGATATGCTGATACTCTCCAACCAATTTTTGAGGAAACAAAGAAGAAGTTGAAAGGAATTGCCAGAAATGATGAAGACGTTTTGTCATACATTATGTTCCCAGAAGTTACAGAAAAGTTTTTTGTAGCAAGAAAAGCAAGAGAAGAAAAAGTCGTAAAATATACGATTTCTCCGATAGAATAAAAGGAGCGTATTATGACAAGTTTGATTTTAAGCGGAGTTTTATCCAAAGACCAACTTCTGTCACCTGTGGACGCGTTGATACTTGCGGCACTAGGAATAGTTTTGGTTTTTGCCGTCTTAATTGTTTTGATGTTGATTATTTGGCTTATGGGCTATATTGTTGACAACTCCACAAAAGTGCAACAAAAACACCCGGAATGGCAAGACAAAATTGCAAATGCAAAAAAGAAGTTGAAGTTTTGGAGCAAACCTAAAACGGCAGATGAAAACTGTGCTGTGCAAGATATTGTTGAAAACTCCACAAAGAATGAGGCATCTGACGGAAAGAATTATGCAAAAGGTTCTTGCGGTGAACTTACACTTATCAACACGGACGAGCGTGAAGCAGCTATGATTATGGCAATTGTTGCCGACCAAATGCAAACGCCGCTCAATGAATTGCGTTTCAAAAGCATAAAGAAAATTTAGGACGGTGAAGAAAATGATTTATAAAGTTACCTTAAACGGAAAAGCATACGAAGTTGAAGTAGAAAAAGGCGAAGCCATCATTCAAGCAGAATATGATATGGCAATTCCAGTTGCGCCTACCGCAGCACCTGTCGTCGCAGCACCTGTCGTCGCAGCACCTGTTGACGCCGCTCAATCTACCGCTCAAGTTGCTGCCCCTGCAGCTCCTGTGGCAACACAACAACCAACAGCAAATGCTGGCGCAAATACCATAAAAGCACCTTTACCAGGCAATATCAATGCAGTAAAGGTTCAAAAAGGTCAAAACGTTAAAAAAGGCGAGGTTCTAATTATTCTTGAAGCTATGAAGATGGAGAACGAAATCGTTGCTCCAAACAATGGAACTGTTGGCGAAATTTATGTCCAAAAAGGCGCAGTGGTTGAAACTGGTGCACCATTGGTTGATTTGATTTAGGGGATAATATGGATATCGGACAAGTTTTAGATAATTTATGGAAGAGTAGCGGTTTTTCGGGACTTGGTGGTGATGGTTGGAAATCTATCGTTATGATTATCCTTGCGCTTTTCTTCCTATATTTAGGTATAAAAAAGAAGTTTGAACCATTGCTCTTGGTCGGAATTGCATTCGGTATGTTGCTTACAAATCTTCCGTTTGGTGGAATTTTCCACGCTGACTGGTGGAATGGACTTAACCCGGACGCCATAATAAGTGGTGGAATAAATTACAATTACGTCTTGCAAAACGGCGGACTTTTGGACATATTGTATATCGGTGTTAAAACGGGTGTTTACCCTTGCTTAATTTTCTTAGGCGTCGGCGCTATGACCGACTTTGGCCCGTTGATTTCAAACCCTAAGTCATTGATTTTAGGCGCGGCGGCACAAGGTGGAATTTATCTTGTTTTAATTTTGGGCGCATTGACGGGTATGTTTAACGGTGGTGAAATTGCTTCAATTTCAATCATTGCAGGTGCAGATGGACCTACGGCAATTTATTTGACAAAATCGCTTGCTCCGCAACTGCTTGCTCCTATCGCAGTTGCTGCATACAGCTATATGGCTTTAATTCCGCTCATCCAACCTCCGCTTATGAAACTTTGCACTTCAAAAAAGGAAAGAGCTGTTGTTATGACATCTGGTCGTGTCGTTTCAAAAAAGGAAAAAATTATTTTCCCGATTTTGGTTACGTTGATTACGTGTTTGCTTTTGCCATCAGTCGCTCCGCTTTTAGGTTGCTTAATGTTTGGTAACTTGTTAAGAGAATGTGGCGTTACAGAAAGGCTTTCAGATACCGCGCAAAATGCGCTTATGAACATTGTTACGCTGTTTTTAGGTATATCGGTTGGCGCAACGGCTATCGGTGCAACGTTCCTATCTACAAAGACGTTGATGATTGTCGCTTTGGGACTTGCTGGCTTTGTCCTTGCAACAATATGTGGACTTCTCATCGGCAAACTGCTTTATTGGCTTACAAAAGGTAAAATCAATCCCCTTATTGGCTCTGCTGGCGTATCGGCTGTTCCAATGGCTGCACGTGTTTCTAATATGATGGGATTAAAGTATAATTCTGGCAACTATCTACTTATGCACGCAATGGGACCAAACGTCGCTGGAGTTATAGGTTCGGCTGTGGCGGCGGGCTTCTTGCTTGCAGTTTTTGCATAACATACATCGTATATTTATAAACGTAATATTTATTTTGATAAAGCTGAGTAATGCAATTGCATTGCTCGGTTTTTTTGTGTAGAATTACTGAATATAATCAAAGTCCAAAAAGGAATACGATATGCTGCTTAACGAAAGAAAGAATATTACACTCGGAAGTGTTATGCTCATCACAACCGCCTTAATTTGGGGGTTAGCTTTCGTTGCTCAACGTACGGCAGCAGGAAGTATTGATGCGATTTCTTTTAATGGTTTAAGGTTTATAATTGGTGCATCTTGTCTTGTTCCAGTAATTTTTTTTATAGACTTTATTTCAAAAAGAAAAGGTAAAAATATCATCGGTTGGAACAAAGCTACTTTTTTAGGTGGCGTACTTTGTGGTATTACCTTGTTTATTGGAAACAACCTTCAACAAATGGGTTTGGAACAAACTACGGCGGGTAAGGCAGGCTTTATTACTGCGCTTTATATCGTTATTGTTCCAATTATCGGGCTTTTAATGGGACGTAAAACTCACTACTTAGGTTGGTTTGCCGTTATAATTGCTGTTCTTGGTTTTTGGATAATGTGCGTAAATGATACATTCAGCATAGGGCAAGGCGACATAGTTTTGTTGCTTTGCTCATTCGTTTTTGCATTTCACATTATATTTGTTGATATATTCTCAAAAAAATGTGATGCCATAAAACTTACTTTTTTTCAATTTTTTGTCGCCGCTATAATCAGTATTCCCGCAATGGCGATAAATGGATTTCCAACTGTTCAAGCCATCGAAAATAGCATTATACCGCTTCTTTATGTAGGCATTTTATCCTCAGCTGTGGCTTTTACTTTCCAAACAGCAGGACAAAAACGAACCCCGCCAGCATTAGCAACGTTGATTATGAGTTTGGAGTCTGTTTTTGCACTCTTTGGGGGAATAATAATACTTAATGAGAGCTCATCGCCAAAAGAGTTGATAGGGTGCTTGATGGTTTTTATTGCCGTATTCCTTGCAGAACAAGAGCCAGTTAAGGTATTTTTGGATATAAAAGAAAAAAATTAAAAAAAGGACGGGCAGTTAAATTTTAACTTAATAAGCTACTTGTGTTTTTGTGTTGAATACAGAGTTTTTTAGATAAAAAAGTATAGGAAAATACACTCAAAATATATCTGCTAAAAGTAAAAAACGTTTGTGATTAGATAAAATTATTGACATAAAAAAAAGACTATGTTATTATAAACAGGCTTTAACAAAAGAGAATAATAGATAACCAATAAATTCGGCGATGGAGAAGTACCCAAGAGGCCGAAGGGGCTCCCCTGCTAAGGGAGTAGTACGAGAGAATCGTAGCCAGGGTTCAAATCCCTGCTTCTCCGCCACAATTTATAAAACCCCACTATTTAGTGGGGTTTTGCTTTTTTTACTGTTCTAAATTTGTGCCATTTTGTGCCATTTATTATCGTTTTTTTTGATTTTGTGCCATAAAAAGTGCCATAAAAAATAGTTTAATTAAAGCTAAGGTCTATCAAATCAATAACTTTTTGTTTATCGTCTTGCCATAAGTGAGCGTAAGTTTTTAATACTTGCTCTGGAGTGTCACCGATTAAGTGGGCTATAACTAAAGTAGTTGCGCCTAAATGGGCACAAAGAGAAACATATGAGTGTCTAAAGTCGTGAACCCTTATGCGTTTAACTTTTGATAAATCTGTGTATTTATCAAATTTATGACGAATAGTCTTTTCGGGTATTGGTTTGCTTCCGCCAAAAAGGAAATCAGAATTGATATTGTTGCGGTGTTTCCAGTCAATATACTCGACCATTTGTTTTTGTAATATTTTTGGCAGCGGAACTTCACGGTTTTTATAATTTTTAGTATCTGTAATTTTATAGGGGGAGCCGTCAATAGTTTTTTTAGTTAAGCTTTTATCAATTTTTATAGATGTTCCTTTGTAATCTGCATCAGTAAGAGCTTGGCATTCACCTTGTCGCACTCCTGTATAAAAAAGAAACATAAATAGAGTTTTCCAAAAAATATCATCTACAACAGCAATAAATTGATTAAACTCCGTTATTTCGTATATAAGCATTTCTTTTTTAACTTTTCTACGTTTAGGTCTACTTATTTGTGTTAGATAATTAGTCGTTTCATATCTTTCTTCACAAAAAGCAAGAAAACGAGATAAATAGCCTCTAATTTTTTCAAGGTATGCTTGTGCATAGTATTCCCCAGGCGCTTTCTCCATCGACCACATTGTATCTTGCCAATTAAGTAATAATTGCTTATTCAGTGCCAACAGATATTTGCCCGAAAAATAGGGAGTTATAAACAAATTAAATACGTTTAATTTGTCATAATATGTACTTTCTTTTACTTGGCTTTTTTCATAAGCTAAATGAGCAGATAAAGCGTAATCATATTTTATATTATGACCATTTTCAATTTCAATTATTTTGGGAGGGACATAACTTGAAAGAAATTCAACAGCTGCCTTTTTTGCTTTTGCCTTTGTAGGGAAGCCACATAATTTCTTTTGAACTTCTATGCCATTTCCGTTTAGAACTCGGAAACGGGCATCGTAAACGGTGCCTTTTAATGTTTTTCTTTCCGATATTGAATAAGAATATGACATTTAATCTCCTTATTGCTTATTGTTTCTCTATTTTTTCAGTTGCGATTTTGCATATTAAATCTACAAAATCAAATAAACTAAAATTCAGC
>CAZQGE010000052.1:0-9410 GCA_964592815.1 uncultured Bacteroidaceae bacterium
AATTATGTTTATAGTTTATTCAATATTTTTTTGCTTAATATTTATAGTCTTCCAAATTTATATTTTGCTTAATTTTTTCCAATGCTTTTTTTTCTATCCTTGAAATATAAGAGCGTGAAATTCCAAACAATTTTGCTACTTCTCGCTGTGTTAATGCCGCAGTTTCTCCTAAACCGTATCTTAATTTTATTATGTTATATTCACGTTCTGTCAAAACTAATTTTGTTAGTGCAAGCATATTTTCCATAAGTATATTGTTTTCTACGTCTTCAATAACTGAACCGTTTTCAGCAAGCATATCAATCAAGTTCAGCTCGTTTCCGTCACGGTCAACACCCACAGAATCATTCAATGATACGTTGTTTCTGTACTTTTTGCTCAGTCGCATAGTCATAAGAATTTCATTTTCAATGCAACGTGATGCGTACGTAGCAAGTTGCGTACCTTTGTCAGCGTTGAAAGTGTCGATTGCTTTTATAAGTCCGATAGACCCTATTGATATAAGTTCATCATTATCGCCGTAGTTAGCATATTTTTTCGCGATATGCGCTACTAACCTAAGGTTATGTTTTATCAAAATCTCCTTTGCATTTTTATCACCTGTGGACGCTTTTAAGATATATTCAAGTTCTTTATCCTTAGACAATGGTTTCGGGAAAGAGCTTTTTTCCGATACGTACGACGAAAATATCAATAAATTCCTCAGTAATAACAGTATGCTTTCAATAGCCATAGCTCCTCCGTGCTTACATAATATGCAAATAGACGCAAAATTTTGACAAAAACGGAAAATATATTAAAAATAAAAAAATATCAAAAAATTAAAAAAATATTAACGGAAAAATTATAAAAATTTATGTATTACACAGATAAACTAATAAGTTAAAATGGCTATTGACAGTTTATGGTTTTGGTATTAGAATAAGCAAGTTGTGTAAAGAAATAATACCGAAATGAATAATGAGGTGAAAAATGAAAAAATACGATATATGCATAGTCGGCGCAGGTCCAGCGGGAATTTTTACGGCGTTAGAACTTATCAAACTCGGAAGTGATAAGAAAATATGCATTATTGAAAAAGGACAGTCGATTGAAAAGAGAAAGTGTCCAAAAGTTTATGGTTCTGCGTGCAAAAATTGCAAGCCATATTGCCATATCACGACAGGTTTTTCTGGCGCAGGAGCGTTTTCAGATGGAAAACTTTCGTTGTCGTATGAAGTTGGTGGTGAACTTCCACAGCTTATTGGTGCAGACTTTGCTCAAAGTTTGATTGATTATACTGATAAAATATATCTTGAATTTGGTGCAGATGAACATATTGAAGGTCTTGGCAATGAAGATAAGGTAAAAGAAATCCGCAAAAAAGCTATACGTGCTGGATTAAAACTTGTCGATTGCCCGATAAGACATATGGGAACTGAAAAAGCGCATAATATTTATCTTTCCATTGAAAATTTTCTCAGAGATAAAGGCGTTGAAATGTTGTTTGGAATGCAATGTTCAAACATAATTTTGGAAGATAACATTTGCAAAGGCGTATATATTGAAAATCCTGACGGAAGTGGCGTTGAAGAAATCTATGCTGACAAAACTATAATTGCAACTGGCAGACGTGGCGCAGACTGGCTTGAAAGAATTTGCGCAGAACATAGCATTGCTCACGCTCCTGGTGTGGTTGACATTGGCGTTAGAGTTGAAGTTAGAAACGAAATAATGGAAGAAATCAACAGCGTTTTGTATGAATCAAAACTTATTGGTTATCCTGCCCCGTTCAAAAATAAAGTGCGTATTTTCTGCCAAAATCCTGGTGGATTTGTGTCGCAAGAAAACTATGACAACGACCTTGCTGTCGTAAACGGGCATAGTTATAAAGATTTGAAGAGTGAAAATACCAACCTAGCAATTTTGTGTTCGCATTCATTTACTGAACCTTTTAAGCAACCAATTGAATATGCTCAAAAAGTTGGCGAACTTACAAATATGCTTGGAGCAGGCAAAATTCTTGTTCAAAGATACGGCGATATTTTGGCTGGAAAGCGTACTTGGGAAAAGGAACTTTCAATGTCTAACGTCAGACCAACTTTGAAAGATGCAGTTGCAGGTGACATAACTGCTGCTATGCCGTATAGAGCTATGACCAACATAATAAACTTTATTCAAGCAGTTGATGAGGTTGTGCCTGGTTTTGCTGGATACGAAACATTGTTATATTCACCAGAACTGAAATTTTACAGCAATAAAATTAAGATGGATGCAAAACTGAATACATCTATATGCGGATTGCATTGTTTAGGCGACAGCAGTGGTTGGACAAGAGGACTTATGATGGCATCAGTTATGGGCGTTTTGATGGCGAGAAATATTTTGAACAACTAATAATTATAATTTTTAGTAACATTTTGAAAGCAGGCTTGAAAAGGCTTGCTTTTACATTTTTTTACAAGATATATTGTTGCCTATAAGCTAAAACTAAGATTATGAAATCTACTGTGAAAAAAAATCTTTTAATAATCTCTTTTTTAATTGTAATATTAGTCACGTTATTTGCAATATCTCAGCCGAATGTTTTTGGCAATATAAGTTTTGATTGCACATACAATGACGGCGCGATTTCAAACGTAAACAGTCAAAGTATGGTTGAAACTAACGTAAAAAGAACATCTCTGTCAAACGTAAACATCGCTTCTAATGGATATACGTTTGATGACAGATTAGCCGTAAAAACAACGCCTAACGACGATAATTTCGTTTATTTAGGTGGTAGTCCTATTGGTATATTGATAAATGCAGGTGGAATTACTATATTGCAAAGTATAGGTGTTGAAACTGAAAACGGCAAACAATTTCCTATCACTGCCGTGGATATTCGCAAGGGTGACACTATAACTAAGATTGACGGAAAAAACGTAAAAGATTTATTTTCATTTGTAAAAGCAGTTGAAGAGGGCGGAGAGATAGTCGAATTAACAATCCGTCGTGGACAAGATTATTTTAAGCGTTCAATTAAACCTGTAATTGACAGCCGTGTAAACAAAAAAAGGCTGGGTATTTTGGTAAAAGAGGAATTAGGTGGAGTTGGAACGCTTACGTTTTCAACAGAAAAAGGCGCATTTGGCGCATTAGGACACAGAATTTATGATAGCGAAAGTGGCTTGTTTAAGGAGTTAGATAGTGGCAAAATATATCCTGTTTCAATTGATGGCGTTGTAAAAGGCGTAAGAGGAAAAGCAGGTGGTTTGCAAGCATCAATAAACAAAAGGGAAAAGCCGATTGGAGAAATTAAGAAAAATCTGGAGATTGGGCTTTATGGTGTTGATTACAATGGCAAGCTAGGCGATAAAATTAAGGTCGCAAAAGTAGGCGATGCAAAAATGGGACACGCGCAAATTTTGACAACTGTCAACGGTACAACTCCAAAACTATATAATATTGACATTATAAAGACTGTATATCAACAAGAAAGCGCAGAAAAAGGTCTTGTCATTGCAATCAAAGACAAAGAATTGATTGATTTGACGGGTGGTATTGTCCAAGGTATGAGCGGAAGTCCTATAATTCAAAACGGTATGTTTGTTGGTGCAGTTACTCACGTTTTTATATCTGACCCAACAAGGGGATATGGCATTCATTCAAAATTTATGGTTGACCAAGCGCAAAACCTTACTGCATAGCTTTAATAATATTTAAGCTGCAATTTAACTTATATTGCATAGAAAATAGCAAAGAGCAAATTAAACTTCAGCAATTTAAGTGCTTTTCATAATATGATGTGTTAGACAATCTTTCAATAGCAGTCAATACAAATTGTTTGTTTGTAGGCTTGCCTTTGTTTTCATCAAGAGTCTCTCCAAATTCATCATATAAAATATCAATATCGCCTCTTAGCCAAGCAGAAGATATTGCGTTTTGAATGTCTTTTTCAATACTGTCGGTGTTTACGTTAAACTCTTGTGACAGCGATATATACCCAAAAAATTTTAGTGGTAGAATTCTATCTCCGTTTCTGCCTTTTGCAATAAGTTTAGCCAACAAATGATAGCCTTTGAGATTGGGTTGAAAACCTAATTTTAATAAATAATTCTTTACGTCGCATTCGTTATACATATTGAAAATATTAACATTTTACAAATTTCTTTATGTGGTGGAAAACAACGCAAATAGGAAAAAAACATATTAATTTGTCGTAATTTTTTTAAGCTAAGTAATATAGTCAACTTTTCTGAATAAATTATAACGTGCGTACAAAGTTAAAAATTATAAAAGCAAATCTTTCAGATTATTTTATAAAAAACCAAAAATTGATAATTTGCTTTTCAATATGTTTTATTCTGGGTTTAGCTGTTGGTGTAATAGCCACAATTTGCAAATTTGATAACTCTTTTGAAAAAGTCCAATATAACGATATAAATTTTGGTGGCGGAAAAGTTTTTTTAATTTGTTGGTTAAAAATTACAGTTGGTTACGCAATAATTTTGACATCATCATACGGCAGAAAACTGGGGTTTATATCAATATTTTCGTTTATTGGCGTAGGAATTTTATTAGGGCGAGATGCAACGCTTTTGTGTGCTTGTTTCGGTTTTAGCGGAGCAATCAATTTGATAATTATATATTTGCCTTTTTCGTTATTTACATTTTTATTATTGTTGATTTGCGCTGTTAAGTTGCTCAGCAATGTGAGTTGTGACACAAGTTGTAAATCAATTTTAAGACCAAGTTTTTGGACATTACTTAAAATTTACGCATTAAACATTGTAGTGTGCTTTACATTCTTTATTTTTGTTGGCTTGTTTACAAAGGTAATAATTATACCTCGTTGAATATAAATAGTTTTGTTACGCACACTATTTGAAGAGGTAATATTATGTCTGCACTTAAAAAAAAATATATAATTTTTATCATGATTATTGTTTTGATGCTGTGCGCGATTTCGATGGCGTTTTTGTTTCAAACACAAATGGTAGCATTTGCAACAAACTTAGATGACAATGAAATTCAAACAGCACAAAATGATAATACATTCAAAAACGTTCAATTTTCAGGAAAAGCCATATATTTTATTGATCAATCAACCGGCACTATAATGTATAGCAAAAATGAAAACGAAAGACTTCCAATCGCAAGTATGGTTAAAATTATGACTGCGTTGCTCACTTTTGAGGAAATAGAGAAAGGTGGGCTTAGTCTTGAACAAGAAATTGTAATAAGTGAAAATGCTGCAAAACAAGGTGGTTCGCAAGTGTTTTTAGATGCAAATTCAAAACACAAAGTTGGAGAATTGCTCAAAGCGGTTATAGTAGCGTCTGCAAACGATGCGGCGGTTGCCCTTGGTGAAACAATTTCAGGAAGTATTGAGGGTTTTATCAACAAAATGAATGCCCGTGCGAATGAATTAGGTATGAATAATACGCACTTTTCAAATATAACGGGATTGCCTGCACCTGAAAACTATTCTTCAGCAAAAGACGTATCAGTAATGTTTTCTAAGTTAATTCAATATCCTAAATATTTTGATTATTCAAAGATTTGGCTTGAAGATTACGTTCATCCGGACGGAAGAAAAACCACAATTACAAACACAAACAAACTTGTCAGACATTATAAAGGTTGTGATGGCGGAAAAACTGGATTTACGTCAGAGGCTAAGTTCTGCCTTGCTGCAACGGCAATGCGCGATAATATGCGTCTAATTTGCGTCGTAATTGGTTCAGATAGCTCAAAAGCAAGATTTAAGTGTGTGTCCGATTTGTTTAATGCAGGTTTTCAAAACTACTCAAACAAAATTCTGTTGGAAAAGGATAAACCAATCGAACGTAAAATTGAAATTAGAGGCGGAAAACAAAATCAACTGTTTGTAGCAAGCACAGAAAATATTTGCGAGTTTATGTCAAAAGCGGATAAGGAAAAATTTGAAATAATATACGAATTACCCGAATATATTAAAGCCCCTGTAAGACAAGGTGAGGTTGTTGGTAAGGCAATTTTAATTAAGAACGGTGTGGCTTTAAGAGAATATAAATTGACTGCTTTTGAAACAGTTGAAAAATCGAATTTTTTTGATGATATAAAGAGAATTGGTGACAACTGGAATTTGGTTGCTTAACAAAAACGTATTGCGCCCGACTTAAACGTCGGGCGTTTTAATTTCTTTTGACTTTTAAGGGGTTTTATGTTAAAATCTTTGACAATTAGAGGTATATATGAATACTAGAAATACGCTTTTTATTGAAAACGGCTGTTTACATATTGGAGGCTTTGAAGCGACTCAACTTGTACAAAAATTTGGCACTCCGCTTTACGTTATGGACGGCGAATATCTTAGAGAAGTTGCTTTGGCATACGTCAAAAGCATAAACGAGTATGGCTCGGGTGCTGTTGCTTATGCAAGCAAAGCGTTTTTGAGCATTGCAACATCAAAAATATTAAGCAAATGCGGACTTTGGTTTGATTCGGTAAGTGGCGGGGAAGTTTACGCATTATACAAAGCTGGTGTGGATATGTCACACGTTATGTTCCACGGCAACAATAAAACACCTAATGAAATCGAGTTGGCAATCGACCACAAATTGGGATATTTTGTTATCGACAGTTACGATGAAATTGAAAATATAAACAAAATTGCGGGGCAAAAAAATGTTGTTCAAAAAGTTTTGATAAGAGTAAATCCTTGCGTTTCGGCGCATACTTTTGCCGCTGTGCAAACTGCTGCTCCGCAATCAAAATTTGGTTTTGAAATTGAAAAAGAAGCCTTAAAAGTTGTAAAACTTATTATGTCTAAACCCAACTTGAAGTTTGAAGGCTTACACATTCATATCGGTTCACAGATATATGAGCATTCTGCTTATGATTTGGCAATTGAGAAAATTCTTAATTTGGTCAAAGTCTTAAAAGAAGAAAATATCTCAATCAACATTTTAGACTTAGGTGGTGGTTACGGAATTTATTATACCGATGAAGACCCCAAGTTTACACCAAATAGATATGGCTATATTCTCAAAAATATTTGTGACAAAGTTAAGGAACTTTGCAAAAAAATGTCTTTGGACTTGCCGTTTTTGGTTGTTGAGCCAGGACGTAGCATTGTTGGAGAGGCAGGCATTACGCTTTACACCGTTGGCACGATAAAAGATTTTAGCCCAATCAAGAAATACGTTGCTGTTGACGGTGGTATGTTTGAAAATCCACGTTACGCACTTTATGACGCAAAATATTCTGCTACTATTTGCGAAAAAGCCTCGTTACCACAAACTGATAAGGTTACCATTGTTGGAAAATGTTGCGAAAGTGGAGATATTATTGCTGCGGACATTCCTCTGCAAAAAGCTGAAGTCGGCGATACCGTGGCAGTTTTTTCAACTGGTGCTTACAACTATTCTATGGCATCAAATTATAATTTTAATGCAATTCCGCCTGTTGTTCTTGTTGATGGAACAAAGGCCGACTATATTGTAAAGCCACAGACTTATGAAGATTTGTTAAGGAATAACGTTGTGCCGGAGTGGCTTAATGAGTGACGGATTGATTAAAAATTTAATTGAAGAAGTTGTTGGTGAAGAAATTCAAAACGTTATATCTGAAAATAATAGCGACAATGTTTTTTACAAAAAAATTGAAAATTCTGCTGAAATTGTAACGGTTAATGCGGAAAATGAAGAAACTGTTTTTTTGAACCTAAAGCCCCAAATTGTATATCATATCAGCGAATTTGAAGGTCCGCTTGACTTATTGTTGACGCTTATTAAAGATGCAAAAATCAATATTGAGGAAATCTTTGTTTCAGACGTAACGCATCAATACGTAGAAGTTATTAAGAATACTCCAAAAGCAGAACTAGACTATGAATATGCTGCCGAATTTATTACGCTTGCAGCAGAGTTGGTCTATTTGAAATCATTACGTACCTTGCCAGTTGAAGAAGAAGACGAAATTTATGAAGATGCAGAAATTCAACGTTCTGCGCTTATAAACAAGATTAAGGAATATGCCTTGATAAAGGAAAAAAGTGAGAAATTACGAGAGCTTGAAACCCTCAACCGCTTTACGCGTCAACCTGTTTACACGGACAAAGATTATAGGGTATCACTTACAAATTTTTCATTACCAAAACTTGTAGAAGCATTTGCAAAAGTTCTTGTAAACGCTGAAAAGCACGGTCAAGATATAATGCCTAAAAAGGTTATGAAAGACAGATTTTCTGTGCACGAGCAGATGCAGAATATAATTTCGCTTATGGCAATGCGAAAAAAAATGAATTTTTATGAGTTAATTGAAGCCGATTTCGACAAAAACGATATTGTCACCACTTTTTTGGCTGTTTTAGAGCTTATGAAGTACGGAAGAATAACCATTGAACAAGAAGAAATTTTTGGGAATATAGATATGTTTGCTGTCGAAGGGCAAGTAGATACTGAAATTGTTTTTGAGGATAAGAATGATGGAAAATATTAAAAACACGGTTGAAGCTATAATTTTTTCTAGCGGTTCACCTATAAGCAAAAAAGACTTAACAGAAAAAATACCGTCTTTGACAACCACGCAGATAAACAATATCATCAAAGATTTGCAAAAAAAATATAGCGATGAAAGTGGCATACTTTTGGTTGAATTTAATGGAAAATATCAATTTACATCGAACCCTAAATATGGTGAGACGGTTGCCGATATACTTACTCCTTTACGTGAAAAAGAACTAACAAAAACCCTACTTGAAGTTTTGGCAACAATTGCGTATAAACAACCTATAACTCGACTTGAAATTGACGATATGAGAGGCGGCACAAACAGCGAATATGCGCTCTCTGGCTTGCTTAAAGCTAACTTGATTGAAGCTGTCGGAAGAAAGGATACGGTTGGCAGACCGTTGCTTTATGGAACAACTGATGAGTTTTTGAAGAAGTTTCAGCTAAGCGACATTTCAGAGTTGCCCGATTTGGTTGAGGTTATGGAAAAAATTCAACTTATCTATATGCCCCCGCAAGATACTTTGTTCCATAATCGTTCTTTGTATGATGAAAATGGCAATCTTATTGAAGAAGAAAACGAAAAAATAGTAAATAATGTTGAAGATAATGTTGCTGATGACGAAATTGAAATACCAGACTTCTTGGAAGGTGAAAACTACGAAATTATAGAATAATCTTGTTAAAATTTTTAACAATATTTATGACGATTAAGCTTTATGCCTAATCGTTTTATTTATGATTTTTTTTGTTATCGTTTTACTGAGTATAATAAAAGTAAATATAATTAAACTGTCAGTAAGTCACTTAAAAGTTAGGAATTAAGGAAGTACGTAAGATAGTAATCCTGTAAAAAATATTTAGTATATAGTTGATAGTTATTTATTTAGTTGGTTAGTAAGTCAGCTAGCTAGTCAGTTGTTTATTTAGTATTGTATTTAGTTAGTTACT
>CAZQGE010000053.1:0-2969 GCA_964592815.1 uncultured Bacteroidaceae bacterium
ATTAAATATTTTAATGCTGAAACAATAAAAACAATTTATCCGCAATACCACTAGCAGTTTAGCATAAAATTAGTGCTGATGTTAAAAAATATAATTTACAAATGCAAACGATTAGAAGAAAAAAATAAAAACTGGTATATAAGCTAATTGTAATCAAAATTGTAAATAGAAAGATATACTAACAAAAAGCTAACATGTAAACAAAAATAAATTATCGAATAAAACTTACAGTTTATAAATTAAGCGACGTTGTTTGAACGTCGCTTAAGTAATTTTTATCTTATAAAAGACAAATTATTATCCTTGAAAATATATTTTTTAGTTTAATAAGTTTCTGTAAGTTCAACCGCCTTATCAATCAATGCTTGTGCATTTTCAATTTTTGCTTCTGCTTTATGCACAGCTTCAAGCCTCGGTTTTATTATTGGATTTTTAGGCAAGAAGATTGTACAACAATCTTCGTATGGCAAAATTGAAGTTTCAAAAGTGTTGATTTTCTTAGCTATTGTCATAATTTCTTCTTTGTCAAAGCCAATAAGAGGTCTAAAAATTGGAAGGTCGGTTACTTCACCCGTTGAAGTCATACCTTCAACAGTTTGCGATGCTACTTGACCTAAACTTTCACCTGTTATAATAGCCTTGCAGTCATTTATTTCAGCAAGTTTCGTTGCAATTTTCATCATAAAACGACGCATAATTGTTACCATAAATTCTGCGGGGCATAATCTATGAATTTCCATTTGAATTTCAGTAAACGGAACAACAAACAACTTCATATCAGTTGTATATTTGCTTACAATATTTCTTAATTCAATGACTTTTTCCTTTGCTTTTTCAGAGGTATAAGGCGGTGAAGAAAAGTGTACCGCACACAGTTTCATACCTCTTTTTGCAAGCATATACGCAGCAACAGGCGAGTCAATGCCCCCTGAAAGCATAAGCATACCTTTATTTGAACTTCCGACTGGCAAACCGCCTGCACCGCTTAATTTGTCGGAATAAATAAAAGCAAAACCATTCTCACGTATATCAACCATAAATTCATAATTAAAATGTTGCAAATCAACACTAAAGTCAGAGTTTTCAAGCACTACACCACCTAAATCTGCGGCAATTTCAGCTGAAGTTTTAGGAATTCGTTTGTCTGCTCTTTTTACCGTAACACGAAACGTTGGGTTTTTAAGCGTGTTTTCTTCATTTAGTTTTTTTGCAAGATTTGCAAGGCTAACTCTTATATCGCTGAAATTATCGTCAGCTTTTGTCAAAGTTTTGTCAGCAACTGACATAGAATAAATTCCAAATACGCATTTTAAGGTATCAAGAATTTCGTCCTCAAGCTCTAAATCATATTGTTCTACAAAGTATCTGCCTTGTGAACGTGCAAAATGATAAGAAAATTTGCCGTCCAAGGCTTGTTTGATATTTTTGATAAGCAAACTTTCAAAATATTCTCTGTTTTTTCCTTTTAAGAAAATTTCGCCATAGCGTATAATTATAACTATTTCCATATTTGTCATATATTTTCCTATGTTTTTATATGATAGATTTGTTTACTATTTATTACTTTAATATTGATTTACAAGCTATATTTTTTTTGCTTAATAATTTTTTATACTCTAACGTAGCTTTGCAATTCTTTTAGTTCAGCAGAAATTTTGTCTGCAACAAACTTGGCTTCTTCAAGCGTGTTAAATTCCGAAAAACTGAACCTTATAATTCCATCTCTATGAGTTTTGTCCAACCCTAACAATTCCTTAAAACGGCTTTCGTGATGAGATGAACAGGCAGAGCCAATACCAACCAAAATTCCGTGTTTTTCAAGCGTATGCAACAAAACTTCTCCACGTACGTTTTCAAATGCCACCGTCAGAATGTTTGGAGCAGAGTTTTCAACCGATGAAATTATAACTGTATTTGGAATGTTTACTTTAATATAATTCATCAAGTACTCTGAAATAGCTTTAATTTTAGAATAGTTTTGTTCAAAATTGTTCATATTTCGTTTTACAGCGTCTTGAAATGCAACAATCAACGGTGCACTTTCTGTGCCAGAACGAAATCCTTTTTCTTGTCCACCACCATAAAGTAACGGTTTTATGCTTACACCTTTTTTTACATATAATGCGCCAATTCCCTTTGGTGCGTGAATTTTATGCCCAGATATGCTATATAAATCTACATCTAAATTTCTTAAATTTACATTTATCTTGCAAAATGCTTGGACACCATCACTATGAAAAACTGCATTGGGCGAAAACTTGCGTGTCAACGTAACAAGTTGCTTTATATCGTTTATTGCGCCAGTTTCGTTGCTTACGTGCATAATTGAAACAAATGACGTGTTTTCATCAAGCAAAGCCTTAAACTTTTCAACGTCAACAATTCCTTTTTCAGTTATTGGCGCAAATTGCACATCGTAACCCTGATTTTTGAGTTGATTTGCGCTGTTTATAACAGCGTCGTGTTCACCTTCAGAAACAATTATTCTGCTACCCTTTTTCTTTCTTGTGCAAAATAGTGCCGTATTGTCAGCTTCTGTGCCTCCAGACAAAAAATACAATTCGCTGTTTTCGGGCGCGTGTAAAGCATCTTTAATTTCTTTCCTAGCTAATTTTATATCATTAGTTATTTGAGTAGATTGTGAATATAATGCAGATGGATTAAAGTAATTCGCTTTGTTGTATTCCATCATCATTTCCAATGTTTCTTCATAACACGCAGTTGTTGCGGCATTGTCATAATATATCATATTTTCCTTACGCTTTATTTCTATCCTTTAATTAAATTAAGCGGTTTTTAGAATTATTTATTGCTTTCAAAATTTGAAAGCATATTTTGTGCATACTCGTCAAGAGACAAAATAACAAAGAATTGTTGCTCATCTTTTATTATTTGATATGTTATTTTTGTAAGCACTATATCTGGATTTTCATTTGTTATGTCAAAAAAAGCATTTTTTTGATTGAAAT
>CAZQGE010000053.1:2979-9225 GCA_964592815.1 uncultured Bacteroidaceae bacterium
TTGTTCGAGTTTTATTATATTTAGTAGTTTTATTTCTAAAATGCGATTAGTTTTGCCTAGCCTTGTTGTTTTTGAAATTATTAACCGCTCACGGTTTATATCATAACTATAAGATTTAATTCCATTCAAATAAATTTGGTTAAAGGTTATAGCTAAACTAAGCGAAAATACAAGTCCTATTATAAAATAAACACTTTTAAGTCCTGACAAAAGAATAAATACAACAGTTATTAGTGCAAAGACATAACTAAAATATTTGATTGCCAACTGTTTTTTTGTTGGTAAAATTTCATTTTTAAGTTCATAACAATCTGTCATTGCTTATTCCATTCACTTAACTTTGTAAAAATCGTCTTTTTTGACTTTTACTTTCAACTTGCCAAAACTCACTTCCGCTTCTCCTCTTGGCGAAATATCAACAAGAGTTCCTTTTTTAGACAGCGATTTCACAAATACGTTGTCGCCTACTTTCAATGGAGAATTGTCAGGCTTGTCTTTTATTATGCTTTCTTCATTATATTCGGCAGACATATTTTCCAACTTTTTCTTGAGTTTTCGCGCAGCAAACAAATCCCTTTCTGACAAGTCGTCTTTGTCTAACAATTCGCGCATTTCTTCTAATATGTCTTTTGCATCATCAACAGATTGTGAAATCAAATTTTTTGTTTCACGTCTAATTGATTCATCAAGTTTTTCACGCTTTTCTTCTAAAATTTTCTTTTGTTTTTGTGCATCAAGTAAGGTTTGCGCTGCTTTTTCTCTGTCATTTGATGCGTCAATAACCAATTGCTCGGCTTTTTGTCTAGTTTGCTCAGCAGCTGTTAAAACATTGTCGAATTGTCTTTTTTCAAATGAAATTTTGTTTTTTGCTCTGTTGATTATATCTTCATCTAGCCCTAATCTTCTTGCTATATCCAATGCGTTAGAACTTCCAATTGCGCCCATAACTAACTTAAATGTTGGTGAAAACGTTTGTGAGTCAAACTCCATTGATGCAGCGACTACACAATTTGTTGTCAAAGCAAATTCTTTCAAGTCATTAAAATGAGACGTAACGAATGCTTTTGCGCCAACGCTTAGTACGTGTTCAGAAATGCTGACTGCAAGAGCTGCGCCCTCGCCTGGGTCTGTGCCTGCGCCTAATTCATCAAACAAAACCAATGATGACGGAGTAATTACGTCCAAAATTTCGATGATATTTCTTATGTGAGCGGAGAATGTAGATAGACTTTGCTCAATGCTTTGTTCATCACCAATATCGCTGTAAACGCCGTCAAACAAGCTGAGGTCAACTGCCTTTGCTGGAACGTATAAACCACTCATTGCCATCAGAACAAACAAGCCTACCAATTTCAGCGTTACTGTTTTTCCACCAGTATTTGGACCTGTAATCAACAACATTTTATCATTTTTTTCTAGGTTTAGAGATATAGGGACAACCTTATTATTATCAATCAACGGGTGTCTGCCTTGAAGAATTCTAATTCGCCCTTCATTATTTAGTTGAGGTTTTACAGCCTTTTGAATACGAGATAGCTGAGCTTTTGCAAAAATCAAATCTAAATCGACGATATTTTCATAACTCCAAGCAATTTGCTTATGATAATCAGCAATTTGACTTGAAAAATTACGCAGAATTTTTTCAATTTCCGCTTGTTCGTTCATTTTTTCAAGTTTTAAGTCGTTATTAAGTTCAACTACTTGCATAGGTTCAACAAATAATGTTGAGCCGGATGCCGATTGGTCGTGGACTAAGCCTGAAATTTGTCCTTTACAATCAGACTTTACGGGGATAACGTATCTATCGCCACGCATTGTAACAATTGAGTCTTGCAAATATTTTGAATAGCTTGGCGCAGTAATAAATATCTGAAGTTTTGTTTTAACGTTTTCATTTAGTTTTCGTATTCTCTGTCTTATTGCTTTAAGTTCTGCCGTAGCATTGTCTGCAATTTCAGTTTCAGATATAAAAGTTGCATAAATATTTTTTTCTAGTTCTTCGTTGCCGTATAAACAAGAGGCAACGTCGGCGAGCAACGGAATATTCTGTAATGAAAGCAACGTTTTTGCAAGTCTTCTTGACGTACGCAAAGTTCTGCCGACTTTAAGTAGTTCGGAAATTCCTAAAACAGCGCCTTTGCTAGATTTCAACAACAATTCAGATATGTCATCAACGGCAAGCGACGGACTTTGTGAATATTCAAAAAGAACTTTATCCGCCTCTGAGGTTTCTTCCAAAGCTTTTTTTGCCAATTCAAAATCGGCAAAAGGACGAAGTTCCCTCGCCTTTTGTTTTCCGCCCTCAGACTGCGCGTATGCCGCTACCATATCCAAAATTTTAGAATATTCAAGCGTTCTTAAATTCTTTTCATCAAACATTTATCTTATTTTTGCCTTAAATTTACGTTTTAACACGTTCAAAATGCGTGTCATTTCGTCGTTTATTTCTTCGTCTTTAAGAGTTCTTTCCAAAGAAGAGAAACTAAAACTTAACGCGATACTGACCTTACCTGCACCAATTTGCTCACCTTTGTACGTATCAAAAATTTCGACGTCGGTTAAAAAGTTGATTTTTGCCTTTTCAACGGCAGATTTCAATTCCCCAGCAGAAATTTCTTCTGAAACTACAACTGCTAAATCTCGTTCAATTATTGGGAATTTAGAAAATGCTGAGAATTTTTTTACACTTTTTATTTGTCCAAATAATTTATCAATTGAAATTTCGGCAATGTAAACTTTGACGTTTAAGCCGTAATTATCAAGTACGTCAGGGTGAACTTCTCCAAAATTCCCAACGTTTACGTTGTTTACAATTATATCGGCACATCTACCTGGGTGGAGATATGAACTGCTGCTGCGAGTATATTCTGCTTTAAGATTTAGCGCAGATAAAAGTGCCTCAACATAGCCCTTAATTGTAAAGAAATTGCAGTCTTCTCCATATAAACCAATGGAGAGCCTTTCTTCTTCATAAGGCAATTCTTTTAGTGGTAATTCTTTTGGCAAATATACCTTTGCAACTTCAAACAATCCAGCTTCTTTGTTAAAGTGTGTTGCGTTATAAGTCAAAGAATCAAGCATACTGTGTGTAAGTGTAGTCCTCATAACACTTACAGCGTCACTTAAAGGATTAAGCAAAGGTATCGCCTGTCTTGCAATATCATCACTTGGTAAATTAAGCATATCAGAAAACTTTGACGGCACAAATGAATAGCTTAAACTTTCATTTAATCCAACTGCTGACAAGGTATTCTTAATTTTGTCAACAAAAACCATTTTGGGTGGTCTTTCACCTTTAATAAACTGTGCATATTTGAAAAGTGTTGGCTTGATATGGTTAAAACCATAAACACGTATAAATTCCTCAGCAATATCGTTTACGTTGGTAATATCTTCTCTATCCTCAGGAATTTTTGCAACCAAAACGCTTCCTTTGTCTTCAATTTCAATTCCAAGTCTTGTCAAAATTGTAATAAGCGCATCTTTTTTGACGGTGCAACCTAAAATTTCCTTCAATTTTTTTGTTGTAAATTCAAGTTGTCTTGATTTCTCATAAGGAGCGCAGACGTCGATTAAGTCGTCGACTATATCTCCGCATTTACTTTGATAAATTAAAGTTAATGCACGTTTTAATCCATATTCTTGCGATGCAAAATCTATACCTTTTTCAAACCTAGAAGAACTATCCGAGCGTAAATTTATTGAACGTGACGTACGTCTAATGTTGTCTCTTGCAAACTTTGCTGCTTCAAAAATAATTTCCGACGTATCTTCTTTTACGCCACTATTCTCTCCGCCCATAACACCTGCAATAGCAACAGCACGTTTTTCATCGGAAATCACCAACATTGAATTGTTAAGAGTGTTTTCTTTTCCGTCAAGCGTTACAATTTTTTCATCATTTTCGGCTCTGCGAACAACAATTTGATTGCTTTTAAGGTCTCGTTTGTCAAATGCGTGCATAGGTTGACCAATTTCAATGAGCACATAGTTTGTTATATCCACTATATTGTTTATTGGTCTAATTCCAACAGCGCGTAATCTAGATTTAATTTTTTGTGAAGACGGCATAATTTTTATATTTTTTACCGCTCCCGCCATATAACGTGGGCAAAGCTCTGTGTCTGAAACGGTAACTTTTACAACGTCATTGACGTTTCCGCCAATGGTAGAATAGTCAATTTCGGGTTCTTTGCAATAAGTTTTAAGCGCAACTGCAACCTCTTTTGCAAGTTTGTAGATGCTATTGCAATCAGGGCGGTTTGCTGTGACGCCAACGTCTAAAATTATGTCGTCCCAGCCCAAAGCCTTCAGCGCATTTTCACCAAGAACAGCGTTTTCGTCAAACCTAATTATGTCGCCTTTAACTTGTCCTTGAACGTCGTCAGTTGTAAGCCCTAATTCTTCTAATCCGCAAAGCATACCTTCAGACATAACTCCTCTGAGTTCGCCTTTTTTGATGAGAAGTCCGCCAGCCAAACATGCCCCGTCAAGAGATACTGCAATAATTTCGCCACCTTTTACGTCAACGTTTGTAACAACTTGAATTGTTTTTTCACCAATATCAATTTTTGTCACGCGTAAACGGTCAGCATTTGGGTGTCTTTCAACGTTTACAATTTTTCCTACAACAACCGAGGAAACTTGTTTTTCTTGATATATTATTTCTTCAACTTCAAAACCTACCGAAACTAAGTTTTTGGCAAGAATTTCAGGTGATACGTTTATTTCTACATAATCTTTAAGCCAAGATATTGGAGCTAACATTTTGCTTCCTCCTATTTGAATTGATTAAGAAATCTAACATCGTTTTCATAGAAAAGTTTAATGTTAGGGATTCCGTATTTTATCATAGCAATACGCTCAATGCCGAAACCGAAAGCAAAACCGCTATATTCTTTTGAATCAATGCCACAGTTTTCTAAAACTTGCGGATTTATTACGCCTGCACCGAGAATTTCAACCCAACCAGTACCCTTGCAAACTCTACAACCTTTTCCGTGACACATAGCGCAAGTTACGTCAACCTCAACTGACGGTTCAGTAAACGGAAAATATGACGGACGCAAACGTATTTTTGTATCTGCCGAAAAAACTCTTTTTGCAAACTCACTCAAACAGCCTTCCAAATCACAAAGCGTGATATGTTTATCAACTGCCAGTCCCTCAATTTGGTTAAAAATTGGGCTATGCGACGCATCGTCGTCCGAACGATAAACCTTACCAGGAATAACAACCCTTATTGGCGGTTTAGTTGTAGTCATAATGCGCGCTTGCATAGGAGAAGTGTGTGTACGCAACACATAATTTTCATTTACATAAAACGTATCTTGCATATCTCTTGCGGGATGGTCCTTCGGTATGTTAAGTAGCTGAAAATTATAAATATCCGACTCAATTTCTGGACCTTCCGCTACAGAAAAGCCCATACTGTTGAAAATTTCTATAATTTCATTTTTAGTTTTTGTAATCGGGTGCAATGTTCCAATTTTTGAAACATTGCCAGGAAGTGTGATGTCAACTGTTTCGGCTTTAATACGTTCCTGCTTTTCCTTTTCAGCAATAAACTTTGTCGCTTCATCTAGTTTTTCTTCAATGGCTGTTCTTACGTCATTAAACATTTTGCCAAAAACAGGTCTGTCTTCTTTAGAAACATTCCCAAGACTTTTCATAAGTGACGTAATCTCACCACTTTTGCCAAGATATTTTACACGAATATCATTTAATTCGGTTGAATTTTGCGCGTTTGAAACAGCTTCCAGCGCAGAATTTCTAATGTCTTCGATTTTTTCTTTCATCTTATCTCCTGATTGATTTGCACGCGCGTATGCGCAATAATATAAGTTATAATATACCAATTAGCACGAAAATAGTCAACAAATAAGCCTAAACAAATAAAAATATGGCAAAGTCATTTAGAGTAACCTACTTTTGAAAACAATAAAAAAAGTCAAGTTTAATCTCGACTTTTCCACTTATTTATATGTTATTTATTTATGCGCAATATCTGCGTGTTAGTTAGATAAATATAAAAAACTGCTAAAGTTTTCTAGGTCGTTTTAATCTTAAAAGCAATCGTGATATTTGACGGAACAGGTGGCAATACGACTTGATTTATTCCATAAAGGCATACGTCATTTAACTTGATATAATTTTCCTCATCATTTTTTATGCTTACCTTGTGACATACATCTTCATTCATCAAATCAAAGTTTATATTATCAATAGATTTTGAAAATATTGGGT
>CAZQGE010000054.1:0-9057 GCA_964592815.1 uncultured Bacteroidaceae bacterium
TTTATTTGTTATTCTTTTTATATTTTTTTTAACCTATTACTCTAAGTGGAAGAATAAGATAAAGCCAATTATCTCCTTCTCCTTTTATTATACAAGGAGCTGTTGACGATGTAAAATTAAGAGTTACAAACGGGTCTTGAATTGCTCTCATACTATCAATTATATATTTTGAATTAAACCCAATTGTCAAATCTTTACCTTTTAACCCGATTGTCATTTTTTCAGAGATATCTCCATCTTCGCTGTGCGCAGTTAGATAAATTGATTCCTCTTTAATTTCCATTTTTACATAAGATTTTTTATCTAATCTATTGATTAAAGACACCCTATCTATTGAATTTTCAAAAAGCTTTTTATCTACTGTTACTTCTGTTGAAAATACGTTTGGAATAATTTTTTCATAGTTTATATAATCTTCAGAAATTAAACGTGTTACTATTTTTGTGTGGAATAAGTCAACCATAATAAAGTTTTTATCAATAAATAAAGTGATTGTTTCATCTTCGTCATCAATTAGTTTACTTAATTCCATCATACTTCTTGCAGGAACCAAAACTTTTTGAATTATTCCATTGTTTTGAATTGGCATTCTTGATATAGCAAGACGATACGCATCAGATGCAACACCTTCGACTTCATTTTCTTTAATGTTTAAGCAAACACCTTTAAGAGATGGTCTTGCCTCATCGGTAGCAACGTTGAAAATAACTTTGTTTATCATTTCTTTTAAGTTTTTTTTCAAAATTATAAACGAGTTTTCTTTTGCTACTTGGTTAAACACAGGATATTCGTCTGCTTCATAACTTTTGATAGTCAATTCAGATTCCAAATATTTAATAAGTAGTTTTGTGCTGTCTGTTCCATCGAGCTCAATTTGTTCCTCTTCAATTTTTTTTGCATAATCTGCAAAAAGTTTACCAGGAACAACAGTTTCACCTTCAATTAAAACATCAGCATTTATTTTCTTTTCGATGGCCAATTCCAAATCTGTCGCAAACAAGGTAAGAGTGTCGTTTTTTGCAACAAGTTTTATTCCATCTAAAATAGGGTTGCTTCTTTTTAACGGAAGAGCTTTTACTACTTTTGAAAGAGCATCACTTAGCTCTAAACCTTGACATATAACTTTCATTTTTTTCGCCTTTTTTTTATTTAATTATTTTTAATAATAATAACATAAATAAGCTCTGTTGACAAGTGGAAAAGTAAAACAAAACCCCACAAATTGTGGTGTTGAAAAATCAAATAATACAAATTATTGTAGATTTACAAAAAAAACATTGTGGGTAAAAAAGTATAATTCCTAACAATTTGTACACAAAATAAGTATTTGTCAACATAAGCATCAAAATATCAGCAAAAAAATCAAATGGTATTTGAAAAATTACAAAAAATATGATAGTATAAAAAAAACACCTAAGAGAGGTAAAAAATGCCTAAAAAAAATAAAAACACAATAGATAATGAAATAGTTCTTAGTGATAATTCTGAGATTTATGATGCTGGACAAACAATAGACGTTGAAATTACACAAATAGATAGAAACCCAAATCAACCAAGAAAAGTGTTTAATGAAGATGCGCTTAAAGAAATGGCGCAATCTGTTGCCACGTATGGAATTTTGCAACCTCTTCTTCTGACTAAAACAAAAAATGGAAGATATATGATTATTGCTGGAGAAAGACGATTTCGCGCGGCAAACATTGCAGGATTGAAAAAAGTACCAGCAATAATCAAAAAATTTACCGACCAACAAATTCAAGAAATTGCGCTTATTGAAAATTTACATAGAGAAGATTTGAATGCTATTGAAGCAGCTGAAGCAATGCGTGAGCTTATGGATAATCACGGCTTAACACAAGAAGAAGTAGCAGTAAAAATTGGCAAATCTAGACCTTACGTAACAAACACTTTAAGATTACTACAACTACCAACAGAAATAACAGAAATGGTAAAAAACGGCAAACTTTCTGCTGGCCACGCAAGAACTTTAATTTCTATTGATGACAAAAATTATCTTATTTCACTTGCAAATCAAGCAAGTGATAACAAAATGTCAGTCAGAGATTTAGAAAAAAGTGTCAGATTATATTTTACAAGAAAAAATATTCCAACAGGTCCAAGAGATAGTAAACAAATGGCTGTTGAGCTTAGAGAATTTGTAAGTGATATGAAAAGAATTTTTGCGACAAAAGTTAAACTTCTTGGTAATGAGCAAAAAGGAAGAATAGTAATTGATTATTATAATGATGACGATTTACAAAGAATACATTCATTGATTGAAATACTTAAAATGAATAATAAGTTATAAAAAAAATATAAAAAACAAAATTAAGATAAAAATTAAAGTGCAAACAAAGCAAAAAAATGACGAAAAAATAAAGCTAAAACAAAGTAAAGTAAAGTAAAAAAGCAAAATAACAAAACAAAGAAAAAAATAATAAAAAAGCAAATAAAAATAATCAAAATAAAAGCTACCGATAAGGTAGCCTTTATAATACACAAAAGAATAAAAATTCTATAACGGTTTTTTCTTTATAATACCATATTGTCTTGGATAGCACGAAGGTGTTTCTGCCAATTTTTCAAAAATTAAGAAAGCCCTATTATCACCGTTTGGCAAATTAAAACAAACAGAATCAAAAAAAGAAAAATTTAATTTTTCCAAACACGATTCAATATTTTTTAATTCACTCTCATCAGTTTTGAAAGCAATAAATTTTCCACCAACTTTTAATTTATCCGCGCACAACTCAAGAAGAATAGGCAAAGAAGATACAGCTCTTGCAACACCAAAATCAAAAGAATTTTTGAATTTTTTTATTTCTTCAATTCTTCCCGACACAGTTTTTAAGTTTATTACATCTAATTTTTTTGCACAATCGTCCAAAAACACCATTTTTTTTGCGGTTGAGTCAAAAGCGGTAATTTCAACGTCTTCCCTTAAAATTGCAATCGGCATAGATGGAAACCCAGCTCCCGCGCCAATATCGCAAATTTTGCAACCGTTATCAAAAAAAGGAATGACAGATGCTGAATCAATAAAATGTTTGTTTATAAAATCAATTTCATTTGTAATAGCAGTCAAATTAAATTTTTTATTGCTTTCACAAACAAAATCATAAAACTTTTCCAATTTTTCAATTTTGTAACTTTTGTTTGAAATATTAAAATATTTCAACCCGTCAACTAAAAGATTTTTATTTTCCAAAATCATACTCCTAAAATTTCTATTAAAATTTTAACATTTATGAATTGACATAGCAACCTTAATTAAGTTGAATAGGTAAATAAAAGTTAAAAATCATTGAAAGCGTCAAAACAAAATGATAAAATGACGGCGGAGGCAAAAATGAGAATAGGAATTATAACAGCAATGGCACAAGAATGTTTGCCAATATATAAAAAATTAGGGAATATTGTCGCAACAGATAAAATTTCCGGTGTTGAAATTAGGCAAATTGAAACCAACAACCACACAATCTATCTGGCAACAGGCGGAATAGGTGAAATCAAAGCAGCAATAACAACTCAACTGCTTATTGATTTGTTTGACATAGAAGTGGTGTTGAATTTTGGTTTTGTTGGCGCGCTAAATTCTAATTTGGAAGTTGGAGAAATGGTAATTGCAGAAAAAGTATGCCATTATCAATTTGATTTGTCGGCGATTGATGGAACTGAGGTTGGTCAATATGAAATAGGGGAAGATAAATATTTTTATCTTGACCAAAGCATTATTGAAGCGGTAATGCGAATAATAAAAAAGCCAATAAAACTTGTAAGTGTGGCATCTGGAGATAAGTTTATAGCTTCAAATGTGGACAAACAAAACTTGAAAAGTAATTTTGGCGCAGATATATGTGAGATGGAGTTAGCAGGTATTGCAATAACTGCAAGCAGAAACAACTTGCCAGTATTCTCACTAAAAATAGTGTCAGATAAAACCGACGAAAATGCAGTTATAAGTTTTACGGACGTATTAAACAACGGCCTAACAAAATATGAAGATGTGATACCTCAAATATTAGAGGTCCTAAAAGGTGAAAAATTTGTTTTACCACCAAAAGTAAAACAAAAAAGCAGTATTAAGATTATTAAACAGTAATCTAAATTGATTTAATCGGTTTAGAATATGGAAAGCAAGTAAAATTAAACATAAACATCACAAATTAAAAAAGTTAAGCTCTGAAAAAAATCAAAATTAAAAAACATATAGTAAAACCGTATAAACAAAAGATAACACAAAACAGATTAAAGTAAAATAAAGCGAGTTAAAAACACTAGCTATAAAAATACTAGTTATAAGAACTCTAACTATATGAACTCTATCCATAAAAACGCTAAATTAAGAACACTAGTCATAAGAATACTAACTATAAAACTCTAAAATTTAGAACACTACAACAAAGATATTAAAAAATTAGAAAAACAAAGGATAATTATGGAAAAAATTACGTCATTTCAACTCAATCACAACAACCTTAAAGAAGGTTTTTACATAAGTAGAAAAGATAGAAACGTAACAACATACGACTTAAGGTTCAAAAAGCCAAACAAAGGTGATTATTTATTTATAAGCGCAATGCACACAATAGAGCATCTTTTTGCAACCGTAATAAGAAACTCTCCCCAAAAGGACAATGTTGTATATTTTGGACCAATGGGTTGCAGAACGGGTTTTTATTTGCTTATGTTTGATACGGTTATTGAAGAAGCAAAAAAACTCGCAATAGAATGTTTTGAGCAATGTTTGCTGTTAAACGATGTCCCTGGCTGTAAAAAAATTGAATGTGGAAATTACAAATCACACAATTTGACTATTGCAAAAGAAGAAATATCAAAATATCTAAGTGTGATAAAAGATAACCAAAAAACAAGTAAAGAACAAGAAAAAGACACAAATAACCCCAACCTTAATGCACAAGTATAAACGGTTGGGCTTTTTAATAATCAATCGAAATATATAGACAAATCAAAATTGTTTCACGGGAAACATTGCTAAAATTATACAGGAAAAAGATAAAACAATAATTATTTTTGGAAGATTTTTGCGCTTGTTTTTTATAAAAAACGCCCATAAGAAAAGGCATACTGTTAGGCATTGTATTATCAATATTAAATAAGGTTATAAAATGATGATTTTTTGTCGATTGTAGAGATGTTATAAGTGGAACCGAGACGATGCAAACAGAATTGATATAATGCGAAAGTTTATATTTTGTAGCTATGTGTATACCTTGTATGTTCGGGTATTTATGTGGGGAGTGGGATAAATGGGTGTTGTTGGTTGTTTTTTTAGGTTTAGTGTGTTGGTGTGATTATGCCGGAGTGATTGTGATAGTATGGTTATAATGATATAATTTTTTGCGATAACATCGGTTTTTTGTTTTGCTTGCGACGATGTTGCTTCTGTTGTTGTTTTAGGTTGGGATAAGATATATGATGGTGTGTTTCTGAATGTGTGTCTAAGTGCCTAAACGCCTAATTGTCTAAATGCCTAAACGATTAAATTGTTGTGTGGGATAGGTTTTGATAATTTGTTATATGGCTCCCACTATATTGTCTTTATTATGGTTAGGAATGCGTGTGTTTTTGATGATGACGTTCTTGTAATTCTTTTTGTTTGAGTAAAGGTGGTAAGCGGTTTTTATGGTGGTTGTTTTTAAGTGTAGAACGTCTTTTTAGGTTGCATAAATATCTTTTTTCAGACACGGTTTTGTTTGAATGTTAGTAGTTTTATAAAGTGCGCCAAAAAGAGTTAAAAAACATTAAAAATATATGTTTCACGTGGAAAATAAATCTTAACGTCGAGTTTCATGTGAAACTACAAAACATCTGTAAAACGCAAAAAAGTGACTGAATAGTGAGGTTTGTAAGTAAAAATAAATAAAAAAAGAAAACAAAAAATAATTTTTAACGTTTATCCTTGTAAAAATATCTATAAAAAAACAGTCCTTTGTCCTTGTAAAAAACATTGGTGGAAAATCAATAAAAAAATTATGTTTCTCACGATAGTTTTACAAGCAAAATCACTTACTATATTTTGAAGAAAAATTATGACTTTTAACGTTCAATAACTTGGTTACTCTGTTAAAATGTTTTTATTATTATGAGAGAACTGAAAAACAAACAAACTGTTCCCGCCAAAATAAAGACGTGAAAAACAGTATGAATATACTTTAGTTTAATTCCAAACATTGCAAAACCTATAAGAATAAGAATTATGCCTGCCAAAAAACAATAAAGAGATTGCGCTGGAATTAAATTTCTGCATAAAATAACTTGAATGCCGACTAATATACCACAAATGGTATTTGAAACAACTGAAAACTTGCGGTATCTGCGGAAATTTTTGAAGCACAAGAAAGCTACGGTTAAGGTCAAAAAAACCGCTATTGAAAACGCGACATATCCATAAATTGTGCCATAAAGCAAACAAGCGGCAGCTCCGCAAGCAAGTACCATTAAATTTATGGACGAATAATCAATCTGACGCAGTATCTTTTTCGCTTTGATTGGTATGATTGCGTGATATAAAGTTGAGCAAAGATACATAACGCTAAAACAAGTGGTTGTAAAAAGTGAAACAAAATATTCAAGCGGTGATTGCGAGTTTAACAACAAAAATATAAGTCCGATTAAGCCGAAAACTGCACCTATTGCGTGCGTTGTCGCGTTAAGCAACTCCTCTAATGGTTCATAATAAACCAAGTAGTTGTCATTATAAGCGGCTTTTACTTCGTCTAAATTATCGGGTTTTTTCAATGATAATTGAGTTTTCATATTTATTGAGTATATTGTATAAAAAAAGAAAAGTAAAACAAAAAACTAACAAAAATCAACATTTATCATTAAAAAGTTACGTGAATTACTGGCGACGAATTCGGCGTATAACCTACCCCGACAGCTGAAATATATACCGAATGGTCACCGTCTTTTAGTGATAGAGCGTTAAGGTCAAAGGAACTGTCGGAAACGGTTGCTACAAGCACGTTGTCCACAACAATTTCATAATTGACATTTTCGCAATGATTTGTTTGCCAAGTTAAAACCCCGTTATATGACTTAAAATATAAAAATTCTAAAGTTGGAGAAAAACTAAAGTTTACACATTCTTCTGCACATTTTTCGTAATCTTTTGATGAGCAAGAAATGGAAAATGTAATTTTTTTTGGGGACGTTAGAACGTCGGTGACGTTTATGGTCAGCAATTTGTAGGTTTTATTATCTAAAACTGCTTGCTCTATGAAAAAGTCAAGGTTGGCGCAAAGAAAATCAAAGCTGCCAGAACTGTTCAACGCTATATCCGACGCACATTGATTTTCTAAGCCAAAAGAAAACGTTTGAGCATTGTTGTCTATATAAGCGGAAAAATAATAATTGCCGTTAAAATTGATAACATTTGCGTTTTGAATTGGAAGCAATGATGTTTTATCAACAGGTTGTTTGTCCGGGTTGTTGCCTGTGTTGTCGTCTAAACCAGTATTTGCGTCAGAACTGCCAATTGATGAATTGGTATCGTCCATAGTAATTATTAGGTTATAAAAATTGTCTGTTACAGTAAAATTCTTAGGGGAAAAGTTGAAATCATCTTTTTCAAATGTAATTACGTCGCCAGAGTGCAGATTTTCTAATGTAAACGTACCAAATTGATTTGAATAAGTTTTGTGAGTGTTGTTAACTTTTATGGAAACATTTTCAATTCCGACATAGTTACAAATTACTTTGCCGTATATTTCAAAGCCTTTGTTTGAAACTGCGCTGACGTTATGGTCGGTGCAAGAAGATAATAAAAAAGTAGCGAAAATCACAGTCAAAACACAGGATAAATAAACAAAAGCAAGTTTAATTCTTTTCATTGGTTTCTTTCTCTTGAGGTATATTTTTGATAATGCCGTTGCAGATGTTGACAAAAATGTTTGCTGATGACAAAGCGTTTTCATTGTTTTCGGACGAAACACGCAAATTGTAAACACCGTTTTTAGTGATAAACGAAGATAAATTCAGATAATTATTTTGTGTTAAAGCCGAACCAAGAATTTGTCCGTTTTGGATAACTTTCACTACGTAAGATGCTTTTACGCCTGTCCAAAATGCGTAGTAATTGTTGTTGTAATAAACAGCGGATAAATTTTCAACGCTTACGCTGTCCTGCAAAAAATTATGAGAAATTGTCGTTGGCGCCGAAGCAAGCGTTGATGGAGATTTGCTTTTGGCAGTTAACGAAATCTCATATACGCAATTTGCTTTGCAAAACTTTTTCAAATCAAGTGATAAAGTTTGAGTGCAGTCAACGTTTGCAATATGGATTGAGTTGATTGTAATAGAATAGAAATCTGCGTTTTTTACAGATTGCCAGTTTAGTATGTTTTGTTGTATTGAAACCCCAATTACATTTGTCAATTTCGCGTAATTTGTAAAGTTAACTTTGTCTGAAATCACGTTGTTGCTTGACACAATTACTACCGAATGTTGACCTTTGGGTATAGAATTAAAATCCAAAATATATTTTGTGTCTTTAAGGCGCGTTGATATTTCTGTATCATTTAGAAAAACCGAATACCATTCGGCATAAGCGACAGGCTCCCAAAAAATTAAGTATCCGTCTGGCATTTGTTGGGTTGAAACGGTGAAGGAAGTTGTAGCCGAAACTGTAAAAGGCGTACGACTAAACGAAGTAAAATCCACAACAGAAACAGTTGCGCATAATAAAAACAGCGCAAAAATTATACTTTTTAACTTTTTGTTCATATCCCACACTCTGATAATCAAAACTACAATAAATGTCGAAAATTGTCAAACGTATATAGGCGTGCAAAATTTAATGACTTCTAAAACGCATATAATGCGTAAAATAAGCAGTTGAAGTAGTTTAAGTAAAATCTATTGAAGGCGGGCTGAAACACGATTAAAATTGATTTGGACGCTTAAATTCAAAATAGCACTTGCTTTTGCGTATAACTTTTGTTATAATTATAATATATTATATTATTGTTAAAATATATAAACTGCTGTAGAGAAAGGAGAAAACTGGAATGTGCAGGCTCAAGTCTTAGGGCT
>CAZQGE010000055.1:0-8905 GCA_964592815.1 uncultured Bacteroidaceae bacterium
AAATTAAAAGCGTCACAACTTGTGACGCTTTTTTATGTTACTTTATTTCTTTTATTTTAATTAAATTTGTTTTGTTTAGTTCAGTCGATTTTTTTATTTTTGTTATAAAATTTTTGCTTATTTTGTTTTTAGATTTTGTAATTTATATTTCAAAAATTACAGTCAATTTAGCGAAAGGGTTTAAGCAAAAACTACAAAGTGGGCAAGCATAAGAATGCCTACTGTTGCCGCAAACATAACAAGTTGAATTTTACCACTCCAACGTATCCATTTCGGATAGTTGACTGTTGTCATTCCAAGCAACAACAAAAGTCCTGCGTTTGTTGGTAAAATTACGTTTGAGAAACCGTCGGCGAATGCAAGAGATAAAACGGCAATTTGTGTGTTTATTCCGACTTTTGTGCAAAGTGCGCCGATAAGGGGAATAAGCAAAAACGCTTTTGCGCTACCTGACGGAATAAAGATTTCAAAAACAAATATTGCCGCATATATAAGAAGGATAATTACGGCTGGATTTTGACCTTCACAAAGCCCGATTATACCGTAAAGAATGGTGTCCATTACGTTGCCTTCTTGAATTATGTATCTGACTCCGCCTGCAATAAGTATCATTCCTACGGCTGGGGCGAGCGTAAGCAAGCCCTTTCCAAGACATTTTAGCAAGGCTTTGCCTTTTAAGCCACACATTAAACACGCACCCAAGCCCGCAATGATATAGATTGCAACTGTTATATACAAAACATAATCAGCAAGCGAAAACTTGCCTAATGAGGGAATATAGGTTGGTTGAATAAATATTGAAATTATAGCCACAAAAACTATAACCAAAAGCCAACCGCCAAACCATTTTAAGGCTTTATCCTTTTGCGGGTCTTTTACAAAAGATTTGTTTTCAAAGTCAAATTCTGCTCTTCTTATACGGTCTTCTTTATATACCAAAGATTTTTCGGGGTGTTTTTCAATTCGTTTAGCATACGGAAATAAGAAAAGCATTAAGATGATATACCCGCAAACGAATGTAAGTAATCTCAAAGGAATTTCTGAAAAAATAGGCAAGCCTAAAAGGCTTTGCGAAACACCGACGTTAAACGGGTTTACAACGCCAGCTGAAAAGCCAAAACAGGCGGCGAGTATTGACATTCCCAACCCCACCAAAGCGTCCCAGCCAAATGCGTAACTTAAAAGAATGACTACGGGGGCAATCGGAATAAGCTCCTCAAACATTCCAGCCGTACTGCTCAAAAACATAAAAATTAACGGCATAAGAAACAAGAGTACATATTTTTTGTTTTCAAACTTATTTCTTAATGTTTCTACCATATAGACCATAATGCCAGTTTTGTCCAATGCCGTGAAAACTGCACCAATTACAAACAAAAGCGCAAGAATAGCCCAAATCATAAGCGCGCCTGGTTGAGCAGGGTCGAGTATCATAAATGGAGAAAGCAAAACTTTCCACCACGCGATTCTGGTCATATCAGCAAAGTGAAATTCACCTTCTGGGTCAATCTTTACGTTGCCGTCGCTGTCCGTTATCGTGTCGTAATAACCAGTGGGCAAAACGTAAGCCAAAACTATTGCAGCAATAACCAAAACTAAAACTATGGCTATGGCAATAAAAATTGATTTGTTAGACAAGGTTAAGGTTTTTGGCTGCTCTAATGGTGCGTTTAGCTCCGCTGTGTTGCCGTCAACAGATATTTCTTTTTTCTTAAAGTGTTTCATAATGCGAAAAGTCTAACATACGCAAAATTGTTTATCAAGCAAAATTAAAAAAACATTAAAAAAAATTGCATATTATACCTAATTTGCTAGAATTATTCATAATTATGCAATTTTTATACAAATATTATAGTATTATTTAGACGTAAGTTTTGCAGCTTCCTGTTTTTTGTGCATTTTTTGGTCAAGGTACGCAATAAATTGCAAGCCAAATTTTTTCATCAATAGGCTAAGTCCAACGAATATTGGAAGCAAAACTGCGGCTATTGACAAAATGGCTTTTCCCATATCCCAGGTAACGTCGGTATATAGTCCGAAAAACTTTTGAATGTCGAAAAATGGAATTTTTACAAAGAAACAAGCTGCATACAAGCCGACCATTGCAATAAAAGTTATAGAGTGTATCCAAGTGAGTGGCAACGAAACTTTGAATAAGTACATAAACGCTACAAACGTGGTAATAATTACGCACAACATTTTCATTTGATGGTTAGCAAGCGTCAAGAAATAATTGTCGGCAATAATTGTTGCGCCAATGCCTAGCAACACCGTCAAAGAACCTGGCAGGGAAGCAGATAAAACTTTTGGTAAAAAACGCCCAGTAACTCTATCTTTGTTTGGTTCAAGAGCAAGTATAACTGACGGAATACCAATGGTTAGTCCGCCAATCAACGTCAAGTTTCTGGGTTCAAAGGGCAGAGGCGTTGTAACCATCATAAACAGTATTGCAATCATCACGTTATACATCGTTTTCATAAGATAAAGCGATGCGCTTCGCTCCAAGTTGTTTATAGAGCGACGACCTTCTGCTACAACTTTGGGCATTGATGCAAAGTTGGAGTCCAACAAAACCAAGGAACTCACGTTTTTGGCAGCATCTGAACCTGACGCCATAGCGACAGAGCAGTCTGCTTCTTTGAGAGCTAAAACGTCGTTTACTCCGTCACCAGTCATAGCAACTGTGTGTCCATTCTTCTTAAGAGCTTTGACAAGCAATAATTTTTGGTTGGGCAAAACTCTACCAAATATGGTATATTTTTCGGCGGCGGCAATAACCTCTTCGTCAGTCTTTAGTGTTGACATATCAATGATATTGTCACATTCTTCAAGTCCCGCACGCATTGCAACGGCACGGACTGTTGTTGGATTGTCGCCAGATATTATTTTAACTTGAACGCCTTGTTCTCTGAAAAACCTTAGAGTATCAGGGGCTTCTGTTCTTATTTTATCGGTTATAAATATATATCCGATAAGTTGCAAAGCAGAAGGAAGATTGCTTTCTTCAAACGAATTTTTGCTTGATGCCAAAACTAAAACACGAAAGCCTTTTTCTGCCATTTCCTTTGTTATATTCACTATATCTTCGCTTGGATTTTCAAAAACAAATTCACTTGCACCCAAAACATAACTTGTGCCGTCAATTTTTGCTCCACTCCATTTTCTTTGTGATGAAAATGGAACAACTTGTTCGACGTTGCCTGTGGATTGCAAGTCGTGTACAAAACTTTTGAGAGCGTTGGCAGTTGCATTCTCATCGCCTGTTGCATCAACAAAATTTTTGAGCAGTTGCTTGAACTCCTCCTCTGAAATATGTTCAGATTTTATGGTGTTGACTTCCATTGTACCTTCGGTAATTGTGCCAGTTTTGTCTAAACAAAGGACATCAACTCGTGCCAAAGTTTCAACGCAATATAAGTCTTGGGCAAGCGTTTTATGTTTGGCAAGCCTTATGACGCTTACGCAAAATACGGCAGACGTCAACGCAACTAAACCCGTTGGAACCATTCCTACAACAGAACCTATTGTGTTTGTAACAATCGTGTTCACGCTGTCGCCGTTTCCTTGAAAATATTTGACGCAAAAAAGGGCAATTCCTAAGGGGACAATAATCAATGCCATAATTCGTACAAAAAACATAAGTGAACGCCATATTTCCGAGTTAGGCTTTTTGAAGTATTTTGCGCCTGCGCTTATTTTCATTGCAAAGTTGTCAAGACCTATATGAACGACCTTAGCTTTAGCTTTTCCTGAAACGACAAAACTGCCTGACATTACAGAGTCGCCTGCGCTTTTAAGAATAGCGTCAGGTTCGCCAGTTATAAGCGATTCATTGACTTCAATGCTTCCGTCAGTAACAACTGCGTCTGCGCAAATTTGCGTGCCTGCTGAAAGAATTGTTAGGTCGTCAAGCACCAAATTTTTGATGGCAATTTCACTTTCAACTCCGTTGCGTATAACTTTTGCTTTTGGGGCGGATATAAGAGATAATTTGTCAATCGTGCGCTTTGCTCTAAGTTCCTGAATAGTGCCAATTGCGCTGTTGATGACAACTAAAACTAGAAAACCAAAGTTGCCGATTGTGCTAATTTTGTCTTCATTCCTGACAAAAAAAGCTAGTATAACGGCTAAAATTATAAAAAGAAGGTTGAAAAATGTAAAAATATTAGTGCGTAAAATTTCAAAAACACTTTTTGTCTTTATAGTTTGGTCGCCGTTGATTTTACCTTCTGATATTCTGTTTTGGACGTCTTCATTTGTTAGTCCGTTTTGCATATATTCTGGAGTAGGTTCGTAATCACTTTCATACTGGCAAGGTTGATTAAAACTGTCCGAAAGATTTGCATTTTTCTTTTTATTGCAAAAGGAAAAATTTAATTTGTTTTTCGCCGACATTATTTTTCTCCGATTTACATTGTATAGTTTTGTAAATATTATGGTAATTATATTAAATTAGATGCTAAACTTAAAAATACGACAATAAACAATTAAATTTGGCAAAAACCTATTGTAAAATACTTTGAATTGAGCGTCATTATACGGTTTGTTTTTGCATAATCTTAAATATGAAAACGAAGTTGATGAAATTTTTAACGGCAGCAATGTTGATGTTATCTGTTTTTGTGCTTTGCGCTTGCAACAAGACAACGCCCCCAAAATCTGACAATATTTCTCGGATAACTGAACAGTTTTATGCGGGCGAAACCACAAATTTTGCCGTCGTTGTAGAGCTAGGGAAGAAGGAAAAGAATTTTGTTGCTGACGGAGTTGCAACAAATGTGGTTGCTTTTGCATCAATAACCGTCGCTCCTTTGACAAAGTTTGAAGGTGATGAAATCAACTTTACGTTGTCAGACGGGAAAAGTACGTTTAGTGGTCAGCTTGTTGATGCGATAAACGGAGAATACACCTCGGACATTCAACTTAGTTTTTTGCCAAAAGCCGTAACGTTGGCTTCTAAAGATAAAACGTTTGAAATTGAACTGAAAAATATGCTTGAAGGAATGTTGAGCGCAAATGACGCATTGAATATTGCAAAAAAACAATTTGATGACAGAATAAAGAATGAAAGTAACGGAGTTGCTCGGGAAATTTATATCAAACTTATTACTGGGGATAGATTGAATTATTACTACTACGTTTCGTTTATAGGAAAGGGCGTTGATTATTGGGCGGTGCTTATAAATCCTAAAGACGGGAAAGTAGTTTCTAAAAGATAGACTTACAATTAAACTACTGGCTGACTATATATAATATAAAATAAGTATTGTAGTTAGAAATCAATGAATGGTAGATGCTGAGAAATCAAACAGAGCGAAAAATCAAATAGAGCGAAAGTGCGCGCAGAAGGTAAACGGTAGGACAGAAATAATAAACTTTGGCGCGATATAACATAAAAATATGTGGTGAAGAAATAAAAAAGACGAAAAGAAAAAACCGAGTATGCACTCGGTTTTTTCTATAATTCGTAGTTAATTGAACAAGTCCTTAAATGCTTTTCCGAATTTAAGTGCGGGCGCATTGCTTGCAGGTATGGTGATAGCCTCTTTTTTAATTGGGTTAAAACCTTGTCTTGCTGCTTTTGCTTTTACTTCAAAAGTTCCAAAACCGGCAATTGCAATTTTTTCGCCAGCTTTCAAAGCATCTGCCACTACTGCGGAGTATGCATCAACTGCTGCTGTTGCATCCTTAATGGATAAATCCGCCTTTGCGGCGACTGCTTTAATAAAATCTGCTTTGTTCATATTTACCTCCTGGGGTTTTTGTGCCTTTATTATAATTGATACTAGATGATATTGCAATACCCAAATAAAAAAAAATAAGCATTTACAGCCTTTTTGTTTTTTTGTGGCGTACTTTGACATTTTGTGTCATTTGTTAAAATGGTATGCACATTTTAGTATTTGTATCAATTACTACAAATTTTTAATATTTACAAGATATTATGACTTTGGTATAATTTTAACATAAAATAAAATCTGGAGGAATTGAGATGTCAAACGGTTACGCCATTTCAAAATGGCAAGATGCAAAAGAAATTTATAAGGAATTAGATGAACTTACGTCTAAACCTATATATTGTATTTCAGACGAAGCTTTGAAAGATACACTTGGTTACTTTGACAACAAGTGTGCAAAATCTAAAGAGATTACAACCGAAGCAAAAAAATATATACCTGGTGGTGTCCAACACAACCTAGCATTTAACTTTCCTTTCCCGATTTGCGTAGATAAAGCTGAAGGCGCATACCTTTACGACCGTGACGGTAACAAATATTACGACTTTTTACAAGCTGGTGGCCCAACAATTTTGGGAAGTAACTATGCGGCTGTAAAAGACCAAGTTATCAAACTCATAAACGAATGCGGTCCTGTTACAGGCCTTTTCCACGAAGGCGAACTGATGCTTGCAAAAGAAATCAATAAACATATGCCTTCTTGCGAAATGTTCCGTATGCTTGGCAGCGGTACAGAGTCTGTTATGGCGGCTATCCGTATTTCAAGATGCGCAACTGGCAACAAACACATAATCAAAGTTGGCGGTGGTTATCACGGTTGGTCCGACCAAATGGTTTACGGTTTGAAGATACCTGGAAGCAGATTCTTGCTTGAATCAAATGGAATTCCACACGGATGCTTCAAATATACTGATGAAGTCAGACCTAATGACCTCAATATGCTTGAAGGTATGTTGAAACTCAACAAGATTAAAGGCGGAACAGCAGCTGTTATAGTTGAACCTGTTGGTCCTGAAAGCGGAACTCGTCCAGTTGATTTTGATTACAACAAAAATGCTATGGAACTTGCACACAAATACGGCGCATTGTTCATTTTTGATGAAGTTGTCACAGGTTTCCGTGTAGGCTTGGGTGGAGCACAAGGTTACTTTGGCTTGAAACCCGACCTCACCATCTTTGGCAAAATCGTTGCTGGCGGATATCCTGCTGCTGGTGGTGTTGGTGGTAAGAGAGATTATATCTCACTTATGGCGGCAGGCATTCAAGGTGTTGGCAAGAGAGCTTACGTTGGTGGCACTTTGGCAGCAAACCCATTATCTTCTTTTGCTGGTTACTGCGCAATCAAAGAAATTGAAAAAACAGATGCTTGCGTAAAAGCAGGTTTGGCAGGCGACCGCTTGGCTAACGGACTTAAAGCATTGGTCAAAAAGTACAATTTGCCATTTGTGGTATACAATCAAGGTTCAATCGTTCACTTGGAGTGCTCTGGCGCAATGAGTTACGATTTCAGTAACTTCTGCTTGTTGGGTTCTGCAATTCCTATGCTCAAAAAGAAATCGGAAATGCTTCAAAGAAAAGTTGCAATGGAACAAATGGGCGCAGCTTATATGGCAAACGGCATCGTTACGTTGGCAGGCAGCAGACTTTATACCTCTATGGCTGACACGGACGCAGTTATCGACGGAGCACTTGCTCAATTTGACAAAGTGTTCAGCACCGTTGAAATTTGCAAACGTAGCTTATCTCACTAATTAAACGTTGAAATAGCCGTATTCTTTTTGGCAAGTCGTTTTTTAGTTAAACGGCTTGACTGATGAAGGAATACGGTTTATTTTATTCATAGGTGATAAATATGAATGAAACTATTATATTAAGTATCAACAAATATGCAAAAATGCTGTTTGACGGCAAGTATCTTCGCAGCGGTTATATCGCTGTTGCGGAAAATGATGGTATGTATATCACAAAACCTGCTGTAAATTATTCCGATATAAAGGAAGAAGACGTGGCTTTTGTTTCTGACAAAACCATTGAAAGCCTTGAGGGTAATTTCCGTGCTGCAGCTGTGATTCTTTTTTGCGCTTTAAGGTCGAAAAAGAACGACGGAGCTGGCGCAATTGTTGACAGCGAAAGCATTCTTGCTTTTTCAGCAAAAAGAAAGAGCATAAAGCCTATTTTGGATGATATGACTCAAATTGACGGAATAAGTGTAAAATGCGCGGCAGTTTGCACAGCGGCAGAAGTTGTAAATGCAATTTCTGGAATGAGGGACACTTGTTTCTTGCCAGATGCGGGCGCAGTTGTTTTAGGCCGTACACTTGATGAGGTTTATACCGCAACTTTAGTTTTGGATAAAGCGGCAAATGCTGAAATTCTTGCTGAAAGCAAGGGCGGAACAAAGCCTATGAAGTTGATTTCAACTGTTCTTGAACATGTAGTTTTCAAACTTAAATATTCCAAATCAAACCAAAAGAGTCAAAAAGCTGCTGAAAAAGGTGAGAAGGTAGATATAGAAGAAAAACCGTCTGCCATTACCACAGATGAACTCAAAAAAATTGCACAAGACATAAAGAATGCGGGCGTAAAATTGCTTGAAGACAATCTTGTTCAAGGTACTTGGGGTAATATTGCGGTTCGTGTTGACGACAACAAAATGTTGGCAACTCCGTCTGCGTTGGACTATATTATGCTCAAACCCGAACAAATGGCTCTTGTGGATATGACTACTTTGGAGTGGACTGGTTCAAACAAGGCTACAAGTGAAAAAGGTATTCACGCAATTTTGATGTTGGCAGATAAAAATATTTGTGCAACTGTGCATACTCACCCATACTATGGCTCAATTATTGCTGCAACTGGAAAGGCATTGCCTGTACCTGAAAAATATCGTTCAATACTTGGCGACAGCATTCCTTGTGCAAAACACGGCTTGCCAGGCACAAAAACTTTGGTAAAGAACGTAGCAGCTGCAATCGGCAATTCACCTGCTTGTTTGCTTGCAAACCACGGTGTTATCGTAAGAGCCAAAGATTTGGACGAAGCATTTGTAATTTGCAGAGCATTGGAAGATGCTTGCAAAGATTATCTTTTGGATAAATAAACGTGTAGTTGACCATAAAATTAAGTTGTCAAATTTTATATCTTAAAAACCATAAAGCCCGCTTAAT
>CAZQGE010000056.1:0-8563 GCA_964592815.1 uncultured Bacteroidaceae bacterium
TACGCAGACCAAAACGTAGTAAAAAATAAAATTCTTGAATATTTTAATAAATTTAATCAAATAATTTTTAGAAGAATAACTGACGAAAACACAAAAATATTTGTATCCGACAAAGATATAAGCATAAATTTTAATCTTGAAACACCTTTATATTATATGTTCACAGCTGGAAACACCATAGATGAACTCACAGATTATTTAGATAGCTGGTTTAATCAAGATATTGACATAAAAATAAAGGAAGTTGCAATCAATTTGGAAGACGCTGTAAAAGACGCCGATTTGAACTTGGAGACTGTCACATTTGCTGATTCTTCTTTGCGATTGATTGACATAAAAACGGGTGAAAAGATATATACAAGAGGCAAAATTGGCGGAATAAACCAGTTGCCAAACTACATAACTGACGTTAAAAGCCCAGCAGAAAATATAATTTTGTGCGGAAAGGTGTCAAATGTAAGCAAAAGAATGTATAAAAACAAAAAATATTCGGTAGATAACCCAAAATTCGGTCCAGAAGAATTGCCTTTAATACGTTTTTTGTTAGATGACACAACTGCAAAATTAGAATGCGTTTGTTTTCCTAATGAAAAAGATTCTGAAGTGCTTGAAAATATGAATGACGGAAAAAATGTTGTTTGCACAGGCAACGTTTCAGTTTCAAATTACAACAATAATTTGAGCTATGCCATAAACGCTGTTTTTGATTGTGAAATTGACTTTTCAAGCATAAAAAATAAAGCGTCAAAAAACGTACCTGAAAACTACAAAACAATCACTCCACAACCATACAAGCAAGTTACGCAGAGCAGTTTGTTTGAAACTGAAAAAATCAATGAATATTTCTTAGGAAAAACGTTTGTTATTTATGATTTGGAAGCAACGGATACGTTTATTGAAAAGGCAGAAATTATTGAAATTTCAGCTATAAAAGTTAAGGACGGAAAACCTGTGGAAACTTTTGACACGTTGATAAACCCAAATATGGTTATTCCTGAAAAAATAACAGAAATTACGTCCATCAATGATGATATGGTGAAAGATGCCCCAGTATTTATAGACGTATTGCCAGACTTTTATAAATTTTCAAGAAATAGCATTTTAGTTGGACACAACATAACTGACTATGATTATCCGTTGGTAAACAAATACGCATTAAAGGAAGGGTATAACTTTGACAACGATTTAGTTGATACCCTCGTTTTATCTAGAAAATTACTTACTGAAGTAAAATCAAAGAGATTGGAAGACTTGTCAAAATCTTTTGGAATAAGTCACGAAAACGCGCACAGGGCAATGTCTGACGTGCTTGCAACCTTTGATTTGCTTAAAATTCTTGCTAAAAGAATGAAATAAACTGAACATAATGCGGTTTTTACATTATTCGTCATAGAAAGAGTAAAAAAAACTAAAAAATCAGTTGCAAAATTGTGTATATAATGATATATTATACCTACTAAATAGTTTACAGCTAGAGTGAGCCTGCCGCTCACTCTTTGTTTTGTAACGGGTAGGATATGGTAGAAAAAAGTTTTATAAATGAAATCAATCGCGCAACGGTTGACGAAAAAATTATTCAAACAGTTTCAACGGACGACGGTATTGAAGTTGTTGAAATTCGTTATTTCAAAGAATATGGCAAATTTAACCTTACCGTTTTTATTTGGAAAAAAGAAGGTATATCTTTGAATGATTGCGAAAACGTACACAATAAAATATCTTCCGTATTGGATACCGTTGACAATTTGTTTGAAACTGAATATGTTTTGAATGTGTCTTCATCTGGTTTAGACCGTGAAATTAAGTCAAATGACGATTTGCGTAGAGCTTTAGATACTGAAATCCAAATTGTTGAGGAAAAAAAGAAAAGTCACGGCAAACTTGTTGCCTATGATGATGAGAAAATAGAAATTTTTTGTGATGGAAAATCACAACATAATAAATCAATTTTAAGGAAAAACATAACCAAGATACAACCGTATATCAGGTTTTAGGAGGACAAAATGGCAAAAAAAGAAAAGGACCTTTCCACAGAAGAATTTTTTCTTGCTTTGGATTTAATCGAACGTGAATACAAAATTTCAAAAGAATTGATGATTGAGTCCATTGAAGCGGGACTTGTATCCGCTTATAAAAAAGAATACGGAGAGGCTCGCACCATTGCAGTACGCATAAACGAAGAAAGACAAATGATAAAAGTTTACGCGCATAGGTTGGTTGTTGATGAAGTTGAAGATGAAGACTCTCAAATTTGGATTGAAGATGCAAAGGATATTGACGAAAAATATAATATAGGCGACGTTATCGTCGAAGATATAACCCCCAAAGAGTTTTCAAGAATTGCTGCTCAAACAGCAAAACAAGTTATTATACAACGCATAAACGACGCTAAAAAAGCTATGGTTCTCAACGAAATGAGCGACCACCAAGGCGAAATTATGAATGCGGTTGTCAGAAGAAAAGAAGGCAACACAGTTTATGTTGAAATTACTGGAACGCAAATGGAAGGTGTTATGATGCAAGCTGACCAAGTTCCTACCGAAAGATACAATGTAAACGACGTCATCAAAGTTTTCATCAAAAAGATTAGAGAAACTTTGCGTGGTGCGCAAGTCATTGTTTCAAGAAGCTCATCAGGTTTTGTAAAACGCTTGTTTGAAATGGAAGTGCCAGAAGTTAAAGCTGGTTTAGTTAAAATCAACAATATCGTAAGAGAAGCTGGTTTCAGAACTAAACTTGCCGTAAGTTCAGATGACCCCAACGTTGACGCAATTGGAAGTTGCATAGGTAACAAAGGCATAAGAGTTAATGCAGTTGTTGGAGAATTGGGCGGTGAAAAAATTGATGTTATCGAATGGTGCGCAGACCCGATGGAATACATTGCAAGAGCATTAAGCCCTGCGCAAGTTATGATGGTATCAATCAATGAAGAAGAAAAAACCGCAAAAGTTATTGTTCCAGATGAAAAGTTAAGTCTTGCAATCGGCAGAAACGGACAAAATGCTCGTCTAGCCGCAAAACTTACAAACTGGAAGATTGACGTCAAACCATATTCGAGTCTGTCAGAAGACGAAAATGCGGAAATTCACAAGAACGACGCTGAATAATATATGTCTAAAAACCCAAAAAACATTCGCAAATGCGTGGTATGCCAAGGTCGTACAGATAAAAGTTTGATGCTTAAAGTTGTTAAGACAAAAGAAGGAGAAATTTTTATCGACAAAGACGGCAAACTTGACGGTAGGGGCGCGTACGTGCATAATAATGAAGAATGTTTAAGCAAACTTCAAACAAAAAAATCTTTTAACTACGCACTAAAAGCAAGAGTACCCGATGAAATTTATAAGGAGTTGAAAGGTGAATAGAACTATGTTATCCAAATATCTAGGGCTTGCAATGAAAGCGGGTGCGGTGCTGTTTGGTGAAGATATAATTATGGAAAAGTTGCGTTATGCAAAAGTAGTTTTAATTGATGCAAACGCAAGCGATAAATACAAAGAAAGATTATTGAAAAAAACAGAGAAAATTCCAACTTTTCAATGCGATTTGAAAAGCGAATTACAAAAAGATAATGTAAAAGCTGTTGCAATTATCAATGACGGACTTGCTAAGGCAATTATTAACCTTATGAGGTAAATATGGCGGAAATCAAAAAAGAAACAAACACAGACAATTTTAAGCAACTTAACACCTTTAAGGCTACGAAACTTAATGAGTTAACCGACGAAATCTTGAAAGAAAAAACAAGAGCGGCGGTTATTTTGGCGTCTTTCAGAGCAAAAAAAGAAGTGCTTTCAAACACCGATGAAGTTGTTGTTGGCAATTCCGAGGACATAAAGGAAGAACCAAAAATAACTGTTTCCGAACAAACGGAAATTATTGTAGATATGCAGAATAGAACTAAAGAATTAGAAATCTCTGAAACAGTTGTTGCTGAAAATGCAAAAGCTGAAGCTGTTGTTGAAACAAAACAACCTGTATCTGATAAAACCGAAATGCAAAAGGAAAGCATTGAAATGCCCGTCGAAAAAGAAATTCCAGCTGTCAAAGCTAATCAAAAGAATGATGCTGTTGGAGTTCCTTCTGTTGATAATGCTCAAAAACTTAAACCATCTAAGAAAGAAACAATGGAAAATAAACATTCAGGCGAAAATGCACCACGTCAAAAAACTGACAAAAAGCCAAAAACTGAAAAGCCAGTCATCAGACAAACGTCTTCCAACCCTAATATTGCCCAAACTGAAGAAGTTTTACCAAGTGGTGAATTAAGACGTATTTACATTCCGCCGACACCTCAAAAACCAAAGGTTCAAACTAGGGTTTTCACACAAAACGGTAACGGCGGTTATAATAGTCGTCCTCCAAGACAACAGAACCAACAAAATCCAAATGGTAGTTTTCAAAATAGAAATCAAAACGCAGCAGGAAGACCTATGCGTCCAAATGGCGGTACAACAAATATTGCAAGCCTTGCAAAGGTTGCAGCTCAATTCCCGCCGACAAAAGCCGCCAATCAAAAGGGTAAAAACGTCAAAAACAATACGGGGAATAATTCACAAAAGTTTGACGACCATACTTTGAACAAACGTGCGTTGCTCAAAAAAGGATATATTGTTGATGATAAAAGCAATAAAATAGGTTACGACGATGAGGACGTAAAAATTAGAAATATTAAATCTAAAAACAAGGCAATAAACAACACAAGCTTTATTGTCATTGAAAACGCCGTCATCACAACCGACCCTGTACCAATTAAAATCCTTAGTGAAAAAATTGGAAAAACGGGAGCAGAAATCATAAAAACTTTGTTCTTCTTAGGTATTGTCAAAACGATAAACGAAACAATTGATTTTGACACTGCAGAATTGGTTGCAGGCGAATATAACATTACCTTGGAATATAAACCAGCCGAAACACTTGAAGAAGCGTTGGCGTCGAAAAATAAAATTGAAGAAGATGAAGATAAAACCAAGCTCAAACCTCGTCCTCCAATTGTTACAATTATGGGACACGTTGACCATGGCAAAACTTCACTTTTGGACTATATCAGAAATGCGCACGTTACATCAGGTGAAGCGGGCGGAATTACGCAACATATTGGTGCATATACGGTTTCACTTAATGGTGAACCTATAACGTTCCTCGACACTCCAGGCCACGAAGCGTTTACTTCAATGAGAGCTAGAGGCGCGCAAGTTACAGATATAGCTGTTTTGGTAGTTGCGGCTGATGATGGAATTATGCCACAAACTATTGAAGCCATAAATCACTCCAAACAAGCCAACGTGCCAATAATTGTTGCAGTTAATAAAATGGATAAAAACACGGCAAATCCTGAAAGAATTTTGCAACAATTGACTGAACACGGAATTCTTCCAGAAGATTGGGGCGGAGAAACGCCTGTTGTAAAAGTTTCTGCAAAAACTGGTCAAGGCGTTGATGATTTGCTTGCAAACATTCTTACTCTTGCAGAAATTAAAGAATTAAAAGCAAACCCAAATAGAGATGCAAAGGGAAGCATAATTGAAGCCAAAATCGATAAAGGATTAGGTAAAATAGCTACAATTTTGGTTCAAAACGGAACTTTACACATTGGCGACAACGTAGTTGCCGGTTGCTGCACAGGTAAAATCAGATTGATGCTTGACGACAAAGGCAAAGCAGTCAAAAAAGCTGGTCCTTCAAAACCTGTATCTGTTACTGGTTGGGATGAATTGCCAGAGGCAGGAGACTCATTGTCAGTTGTAAAAGATGAAAAATTTGCCAGAGATTTGGTGATGGAAAGAAAACTTAAACTTTCAAACACAACTCAAGACGACAGCAGCGTTTCACTTAACGATTTGTTTGATAAGATACAAAAAGGCGAGTTGAAATCTGTTAAACTTATCATCAAAGCTGACGTCCAAGGTTCATTGGAAGCCGTAAAACAATCACTTTCAAAGCTAGGAAATGAGGAAGTTAACATCGAGATTATTCACGGTGCAGTCGGTGGCATAAAAGAAAGCGACGTAACTCTTGCAGAAACTGCAAAAGCAATCATTATAGGCTTTAACGTTCGCCCTGACCAAAAGGCAAGGACTTTGGCTGCGCAAAAGAAAATTGACGTCCGTCTTTACGACATAATTTATGACGCAATAGAAGATATTGAGAAAGCCGTTCACGGTTTGCTTGCTCCAAAATACGAAGAAGAAATTCTTGGCAGCGCAGAAGTTCGTGAATTGTTCAAAATTAGCGGTGTAGGCGTAATTGCTGGTTCACACGTTACTGAAGGCAAGGTTATAAGAGGCGCAAAAGCTAGAATTATCCGTGATGGTAAGGTTGAATATACAGGTGAAATTGTGTCTTTAAGACATAACAAAGATGATGTTAAAGAAATGCAAAAAAATTACGATTGTGGTATAACTTTGCTTAATTTCCAAGATATTAAACAAGGTGATATTATTGAAGCATTTCAAATGGTGACAATCAATGAGTAGTGTAAAAATTGATAGAGTAAATTCTGAATTAGGACGACAAATTTCTGGGGTTATTGCTAACAATATAAAAGACCCTAGAATGGAAGGCGCAATAGTTGGTGTTACAAAGGTTGCAACAACGCCTGACCTAAAGTATGCAAAAATTTACTTGTCTATTTATGCAGATAACGCTGAAAAACAAAAAGAATGCTTTGACACAATTGTTCGTTCAAAAAACTTTATTCGTAATATGCTTAAAAATACGGTGCAAATTAGATTGTTACCCGAACTTACTTTTGTAATTGACGACTCGTGCGAATACGCTAAAAAGATAGATAATTTACTTGCCCAAATATCAAAAAATAAGGAAGAATAAATGTCTGAAATTATACAAGAGATAATCAAAAAAATTAACAAGGCGCAAACTGTTGCAATTTACTGTCACACAAATCCTGACGGCGATACAATAAGTAGCGCTTTGGCTTTATCTTACGCTATTCAAAAAAAAGGAAAAGAAACTGGTATATTTTGTGATAGCGAAATACCGAAGCACTTTTATTGTTTGTTAGGCGCAGATAAAATTAAATTGCCCGAAAAGAAAAATTATGATTTAGCAATAGCGATAGATTGCAGCGATATGGAGCGTTTAGGAAGCGCATTAAAATCATTTTTGAATGCAAAAACGCAGATTGCGATTGACCACCATAAATCGCATCAAAAATTTTCAGACCTAACCCTTGTTGACGATAAGGCTGCTGCAACCGCAGAAATTATGGTCGATGTTATCAAATCTATGAAGGCTCTTGACGATGTAACGGCAAAACTTTTATTTGCAGGTATGGTCACAGATTCGGGCTGTTTTTCTTATTCTAATACCACAAAAAAAACAATGTCAGCCGCATCTGAATTACTTTCATATAACTTTGACAACGCAAAACTTGTTTATGAAATTTTCAAAAGTATCGAATTTAACAAATTTGTTTTGAAAAATCGTATTTTAAGCAAAACAAGATTTTATTTAGACAACAAAGTAGCTTTTATTGTATTTACTAGCAAAGATTTCGAAGAAACTAATACTTCATCAAATGATACAGAAGGTATCATTTCGGAAGTTATTGACGTTTTAGGTGTCGAAGTTGCTTTCTCCATAGCTGAAGTAGGCAACAAAAACTTCAAAGTTAGCATACGAACAAAAGATATTGTTGACGCGTCTGATTGCGCAATGTGCTTTGGTGGCGGTGGACATAAAAACGCAGCTGGTTGCAGAATTAACGGATATTTAGAAGATATAATTGAAAAACTGCTTAAAATAGCGTCTGATAGGCTTTAATAAATTATGCGAGGATTTGTCAATATAAACAAACCGAACGATATGACGTCTAATGACGTGGTAGTAAAAGTTCGAGGAATAATAAAACGCGTAACGGGAATTAGAGAAAAAGTTGGACACTTAGGAACGCTTGACCCGCTTGCAACGGGGGTTTTGCCTATCGCAGTTGGAAAAGCCACACGATTGTTTGATTTTTTTGTTGAAAAGGAAAAAGAATATATTGCAGAATTTACGTTTGGCGTCGAAACTGATACATTGGACAGAGGCGGACAAATCTTAACTACTTCAAATAAAATTCCAACTGAAACTGAAATTAAAGACGTTTTATCAATTTTTATTGGAGAAATTGAACAAATTCCGCCTATATATTCAGCAAAGTCCATAAATGGCAAGCGTGCATATCAATATGCAAGGCAAGGTCAAGAGATAGAATTGCAACCTAAAAAAGTAAAAATTTACGATATTAAGTGCCTTGGTGTTGGCGAACTTGATAACACATTCAAATTTTATATTAAGTGCGGTGGTGGCACGTATATTCGCTCAATTATAAGAGATTTAGCATATAAACTGGGAACAGTAGGTTATATGAGCAACCTTCAAAGAATAAGTTCTGGTCAATTTTACATTGAGAACAGCGTATCATTTGAAGAATTCGAGAAAGCTCCCTTGCAATATATAACGTCCTTAGAAGATGCTTTAAGAAACTTTAACAGCATTGAATTATTAGATGAACAAGCCCAAAAATTGCTTAATGGTATAAAAATTTCATATAATGAAT
>CAZQGE010000057.1:0-8324 GCA_964592815.1 uncultured Bacteroidaceae bacterium
AAAAGTATGAACAAGAGAATTTTAATTGTTTTAGCAGTTTTAATGATTTTTGTTTTGATGGCTGCTGTTTTAGTAGGTTGCAATCAAGATACAAATGCAAAAACTCCAAATACAAAACCTGTTCAAACTGTTTTTACCACACCTAAATTATTTAATGAAATACTTAGTAATTTTGGTAAAAACTCTAACGCAGACAAAAAAGATAAATTTGGTTTTGACGTTAGTTTGAAGTTCTTGCAAACTAGACAAAGCGTTGTTAAAGAAGTTATTGATGAGGTCGAAACAGAAAAAACTATACAAACAAATCTTTCTTACGTGCTTGACGTTAAAGGTAAATTTGACGTGAGCGAAAATGCCGTGCCTTCGAATAATAGCTTTTTTGTAGAACTTAAAAAAAATTTGAATGGAGATACGTCTTCAGTTTTTGAAATCAATTACCTTTTTGAAGATGAAGTGCCAGTTGTTTTTATAAAGGCAAATGATAAAGTACATAAAGTTAAAGGAATTTCAATTTTTCAAATTGCAAAACTTGTTGATTTCAAAATGGAAGAAAGTGGAGTTGACGAAAAAATTTCAAACGCAACTTCAATCGCCAAAATTGCCGTTCCTATGTTTGCGTCATATATTTTTGGTGAAGAAGCTGAAAAAATTGGCAACACATATATATTTACTTATAATTTTAGCAAAATTTTGTCTAATGTAACAAGAATTATTGGGTTGCTTGACAGATTTAACATCAAACTTCCAACAGAAATAATTGATAAGTTTATTGCTGAATTTATGCAAAAACGGACAATTTCAGTTGAAGACGGGGCAGAACAAAAGGTCGAAAATTTGCAACAGTTGTTTGCTTATTTGAGGCAAAACTATGGCGAGTATGGCGGAAAGGTTAAATTAAACTATGACGTTAAGGCAAACAACTTTTACGGAGCTAGTTTTGAAACTAGCAAAAAAGATTTTGAAAACTACTTTGAAATTACAAAATTTGAAATAGGACAAAACGACGTTGACGTGTTTAATAATTCTACTATAACAGCAGAACAAAAAGATAGTCTTGAAGCCAAAAATGCACTCAATTTTGAAATGAAAACAAAAGCAAAGGGCTTTAACAAAGATGGTATAGAACAAAAACAATATGAAATTGAGGTAAATTCCGACCTAAACCCTAGCGTTTTATTTCCACTTTTAGAGAAAAAAATGTCAGCGAATTCACTAAAAGAACTTAATTGGGAACAATTAGGCTATTTTAGATTGTCAGTTTTAGACGTAACAAAAGATGTAAAGGACAGCGACAAAGTAAATATTGTTTTTCAGAGTGATTTTGAAAACCGCAGATTTATTGTAAACTTGCAGATTAATGATACAAGTTATTATTTGACACTCGACGTAACTGTTGGTGGTGTTTATGAAATTGATTCGCTTATTGACGTTTTGGAAGTTTATTTGAAAGATAGGCCGCAAAAACAAAATAAACCTTGGCACGAAAAGGTTCTTAATTGGTTGCAATATCTTGGATACCACAACTTGAAAGATGAAGGACTTGAAATTAGGTTGGAAAAAATTCTTGATATGTTGATGGAAGAAAATAAAATTGACAAAAGCAATAAATCTACATTGTTTAAGGCATTCGCAAATAATTCGACCGTGAAAGTTGCTGCAGGTAAAATTCAGCTGTTTGAGGCAAAAACAAATCACGAAATTGTCAATACAATCAAGCAAAACAGCAGTTTTAGCAGCAATCGTGATTTCATTAAAAAACTGGTTGAAGTTCCGATTAAATCAAACTTTGACCTTAATGAAGAAATAAGTTTGGACGATACAAAAAAATTGTACGGCGTAAGGAATTATCCTATGAAAGGATTGAACCTTAAAGGTGAAGAAGTTGAAACGTCTGGCAAACTTATTATGGTTACGGGTGTTGACAACACAAAAGCTGGCGAATATGACGCAAACTTCTACATTGGTATCGACCACGACTTTAACGACACAATCAGTAAAGCAAGTCTTGCTAACATTAAAATTGACAAATTGCTTCCGTTGTTTGGAGTTTTGAAAATTCGAAAAAAAGTTGTCGTCCGTTTTGACAGTCAAGTTGACGTCAAGTTTGATAAAGCGGCTACCGATTTGGAAGTTGACCTTGACGAACAATCGCTCAAAGCCGACGATTTGATACAAAAGGAGTTCAATGTCAAATTGACGTATAGTGACGGAACAAAGAGGGACGTCAAACTTAACAAAAATAATTTGAGAACAGAGTGGACGTATATGTTGGTAAATGCTGATGGCAACCAACTAAGTGAAGAAGAATTAAAAGACGGACAATTTGCAAAAGTTGGAACTTATAACGTAAAAGTAAGTTTGAAGGCTGGGTATAAAGGTGAAATGCAAATTGTTGTCTTAAAATATAGTACTCCAACAATTGAAATTGCAGAAAACGGTTCTGAATTTCCATACTCAAAAGAATTCTTCAAGATTAGTGACGGAAGCAGTCAATTAGATACGACTTATTTAACCTTTATTACACAAAATGCTGACGGTTCAAATAAGAAAACGTACAGCGATATGAGCAAGATTACTGTTGAGAAAGAAGGAAAAAAATATCTTAATATGCCAGTAGATGCGGTTGGCAAGCAATTTTACGTTGAGATTAGCGCAAAATCTAAGGCAGGTAAGTCTTTGAGCAAAAAAACCAATTCTGTTATCATCACGCAGAATAAAAATTTGATTTTGATTGCTGTTGCGGAAAAATTCAAAAATACAGTCAACGTTGTTGATTCGTTAAACGGTTCGTTTATTGTGAGTTTTGCAGGCGTTGATTACTCTATATTTTATGACGCCGAAAAATCAAAATGGACTGCTAAGGCAGAAGATGGAAGAATTTTGGACAAGGAAATCACTTTAACTGTTGCTGATAACGCAAGTTTCAAATTTGACAGCTTTAATGCTGACGGTTCAATCAAATTTAAGACTGGGACAAAACTTGTAGCTGATTACGGAGCAACTCTTCCAAAATTGGCTGTTACTTCAAAGAGTGGTTCGGTTGAACTTAAAACCGAATTTAATATGCAGATGATAAAAAACGATAGAACAACAAATATCAAATTTGACACTGCGAAAAACTTGGATAACCACATAACGTTTGTAGCTGCTGAAAAGTATGGCGAACTTGAACTTAAATATATAAACTCCAAATACTCGCTTGTTAAAAAGGAAACTGCTGAAGTTGTTGTTGACGTTAATTTAGTGGTTTATGAGTGTGTAAAAAGTGGTTGGTTCGGTTATAAGAAAGGTGCTGTTGTAAAATTGACTGATGGCAACGTACCGAAAAAAGCTGATTATATTGTTACTACTGAATTTACACTTGACGGCACAACTTTCACAAACGAACATTACGTAACTTTCAATTAAGGAGGATTATATGAAAAAAGAAAATATTTTCAAGTATGCAAAACGGTTTTCATACTTAATCGGTTTTCCACTTTTCATTGCGATGATTGTAATTACACTTATCCCAATGCTTGGGAAAGAAGCATTAGGAAACCACGCAAGAAACTGGATTTTGGTTATTTTTGCAATATGGCTGGCAGTTGAAATTATAAGATTTATAATCAACAAATTTTTTGTTAAAAGAAATGAAGTTAACAGAAAAATTGCGGTGGTGATTATGGCAGTAATTTCTATTTTTGCCGTTATATTGCCAGCGGTGATATATGGTGCAGCCATAAAAAAAGATTATTTAAGCGAACAATCAAGTCTAAAAAATCAAGAAGTTGTGGTTATGAACTTTGATAAGGTTACAGGTTGGCATCGTGGTTTTACAACTAATGAGAGTGGTGTTACACAATTATCAAATAAGGTTTTTGATTTCAAAAAAATGTATAACGTAAGCACTATGGAAACTGTTTGGCTTGATAATGCAGACAAAACGAATGGGCTTGGAAAACTTGTTGGTGTAAACGACAAAATTGCTGAACTTATTGCAAATAAAAAAGTCGCAAAAACCAAATATGAGAAAAACTCAAAAGAGCTTGCGTTGCTTGAAAGTGAGATAAAAACTCTTCAAGACGCTGTTGCCTTTGCTCAAACTGCTTATAATGAGGCAATTGAAGGCGAGAAAGAACTAAAACTTGAAGAACTAAATAACGCAAAAATGGCGTTGAAAAACTATCTAATAGCTAAAAATGATGATTTGTCTAAATTCAAAGGCACAAAGGTTGATATTAGCGAATATAAGGCTGACATCATTGATATAGTTGTTAGACTTTCGAAAGATAACAAAGTTTTGCCTAACGGATTGATTGTTAAAATTGTAGGTAAACAAGTCGACTTAGGGTCTATTATTTCTACACTTCAAGGAATTGTTAATTTGACGGCTGAAAAACTTGACAAACTCATTCCAAACGAAATTTATACGGGTGTTGGCCCTGAGGCAGTGTCTTCACTTAAAAAGTCCGTTTATGGAAGCAATTCCGATTTGGGACTTGAAAACTTACAAATTATGCAATTTGAACTCAGATGGAATGCAAAATTGTTTGCGCTTGGCGCAGTACAATATGCAAGTTATATTACCATTGGGCTTGTTTTGCTGAGCTTGATTGCGTACGAATATTTTGAAGCCAAAGAAAATTATGAAAAAAGTTTGAAGGAGGCACAAAATGAAAAATAAGAAGGCATTTGCAATAATTCTGAATCTGATTTTACATTTCCTTGGTTTTCCAATATTGATGATTGTTGCAATAGTAAAGTCTGCAAAGTGGAATGAGTTTGGAATGTACGGTGTTTCGGCATTTACTCCTTTGTTTATTGTGCTTGGGCTTTGGGTGTTTGTGTGGGCTGTGCAAGCTACAATATATTTTATGGCTAAAAAGAAAGGCAAGAGCGCAGGAATTACTGTTTTCAAACAAATTCTTGTGCCTGTTCTCATAATTGTTATTTTGCTCGGAGTTTTGGATATAGCTTTGCCAAAACCTCTTAAAAATGGAACAGAAAACACAATATTGTATGAGGATGTAATTGACGACTATCAAGGTCTGCACGAAACTCTTTTGAACAAAGTTGAACTGTTTAAGATTAAAAACGGAATTTCAAAAGACGTGAAGTATAACGACAAAGCGTTTCAAGACGTGTTCAAACCTGTTTTCAGTAGTATGCAAAAAGCATACAATTCCTATGATAAACTCGCAATCGAATATGCGCTTTTAGGGGGCGATATGTTCCAAAATATCAAGTCGGGCAAAGTGCCAATTAGCGTAGCAGCAACCTTGCTTTTGAAGACTGCTCCTGGAAATGAAAACGACCATAATTTGAGCATAGGTGAGATTGTTGGCACAAACATTGTCAAAATTGAAAAAGCCATTTCTGATTTGCAAGCAATAAATTTTGATTTTACCAACACAAGAAAATTGAATGAAATTGTAAATGATTTGATTGTAACAAAAAACTTTGATGGTATAACTTGGAATATTTTTAATATGTTAGGCAAAAATCCATTGTTTGGCGACGTTGACCCTAATGCTGCAATAGTGGCAAATGCGGGTGAAACTAATGAAAAAACATATTCTGTTTTTGGATATCAAGATATGTCTTGGCTGAATGGACTTAACCAAATGTTCTTCATTCCGTATATGTCTATGAGACCTATAATTTATCTCTACGCAGGCTTGATGGTGGTTATAACATATTTGCAATACGTGCTAAAAACAATACTTTATAAAAATGAGGACAAAACAGAAAAAACTGACTGCGAATTGCAACTTGAAAGTCAGTAAAATTTATTGCTAATCAATTAAACCATACATAATCAAGAAAGAAGAAGAAACAAACTGTAAGGTTTGTTTTTTTCTATAAATTAAACATAAGTTAATTTCATTCAATGCATTCATTGTTCAACAATCTAAACACAACGCTATTCAAAAGTAGGTCTTAAAAAGTATTCTGCTTAAATCAAATGAACAGGGGAGAGGACTATTTGTTTTTTATGAGCGTTTTGCACTAAATTTCGTTTTTGGTTTGAACGTAAAAATTGTCAGCTGTATTGTCATAAGACGCTACCAAAATGTTGTTTATGTCGGCTTTGTTTGCTATGTTTAATCTGCCAAGCAACCATTCCTCGGTCATATTAGACGATTTTAGACTGTCTTTGCAAATTTTGCCGTCAATGATAAGATACTCCGTCAAACTTGGGGCGGGAAGTTTTATATCTAAATTTTCAGCAACCAAAGGTTGTTTTGGAGATTTCGGTAATATGCTCAATTTTCCGTTGGTTTCAAATATGGCGTAGGCTATGTCGTTTAAGTCAAATATGTTTTTATCCCTTGCCATTCCGCAAACTTCATCTATACATAATTTGCTTTTTTTAAGTTTTTTGTAGTCTATTTTTCCGTTTTCAATCAAAATTATAGGTTTTCCGTTGACTAGTTTTTTTAGGAATGCATTTTTTCGTCCTAATAAAGATACCAACATATCAAATAAGAAGAATACAGCCATTGCAATCAAATAGTGATAGAATGGCTTTGTTGTTTCTGTTGCCATTTCTGCGGCGATAGAACCAATTGTTATGCCTACAACGTAGTCGATGAATGAAAGTTGCGCTATTTGCTTTTTACCAAGTAATTTTGCAATTATGAAAAGAAAAACATAGGACGTGATTGAAAACACCAAAACTTTTACAATATCAGACATATATACCTCGCGGTTATTATTGACAAGACATTATACTTTTAAGCATAACTTTTTTCAGTTTAGGAGTTTTTTACTTTTCATTTTAATCAACTGTTTTTTTTGTTAGTGTTGCTATTGCAACTCTAAATTATATAATGCATCATTTTAGTTGCGGTATATTGTATGTTATAGTTTTATAATGACTTTAATTGCCTTAATCAATCATTTTTTATTTTTTTATCGTTATAAGATATTTACGTCTTAAGACAAAAACTTTATAAGAGAAATACGTTATAAACTGATACGATATAAATTGTTTATGTTATAAGATTAGATAAATACACTTATACATTAAAAAAGTAGGGCTTAAACTAATTTATATCCTTAAAGCATTTGACAAATTATCTTGATTTTGTTAAATTATATGTCGAGCCGCTCGATAGTGGTATTTAAGTTTGTGGCAAAATATGCGCACAACACCCGTTTCGGCGAGACTGGTTAGAGGAGGTAACAAAATGTACGCAATTGTTAAGTGTGGCGGAAAGCAATACAAGGTCGAAAAAGAAATGCTGGTTAAGGTCGAAAAAATCGACGCAGAAATCGGCGCAAATGTCGAACTTGAAGCGCTTTTAGTCGCTGACGACAAGGGTAACGTAAAAGTGGGAGCTGACGCTAAGAAAGTTAAAGTTGAAGCTGTTGTAAATTCACAAAATAAATTCCCAAAAATTATCGTTTTCCATTTTAAGTCCAAAAAGCAAATCAGAAAGCGTCAAGGTCATCGTCAACCTTATACAGAGTTGAAGATTACGTCCATAAAGGGCTAAGAGATGACTAAGGTTAAGTTTTCAAGACGAGACGGGAAGTTTTTTGCCGTCGAATGCATAGGGCATACAGGCTACGCTGAAGAAGGTCAAGACATAGTTTGTGCGGCTATAAGTTCGATTGTTCAAACTGCTGTTCTTGGTCTCTTGCAAGTTGTTGGTATAAATGTTGATTACACAGTCAAAGAGAATGAAGGTTATCTTAGAGCCGTAATTCCTGAAAATGTGTCTGAAAATCAAGCCCACGACGGAGATATAATCTTGAAGACAGCTTATCTAGGGGCGTCCGACCTCTATGAAACTTTTTCGGACTTTATAGAATTGGAGGTAGAATAATGTTTATAAAAATTCAATTGTTCGCTCATAAAAAAGGAACCGGTTCTTCACACAACGGTCGTGATAGCGCGGCACAAAGATTAGGTACAAAGCGCGCTGACGGTCAATTTGTTTTGGCAGGAAACATTTTGGTACGCCAAAGAGGAACTAAATTCCACGCAGGTAACAACGTTGGTATGGGCAAAGATGATACTTTGTTTGCATTGATTGACGGTGTTGTCAAATTTGAGCGTGTGGGCAAATTCGATAAACAAGTTTCGGTTTACGCCGAAGAAAACTAATATTTATTTTATATTGATTAGGTTTTAGACAGCCAAGCGTTTGCTTGGCTGTTTTTATATTTATAATCTTAAAAACTTTTATATTGATAATCTAAAATAAGTTATATTCATAATCTTAAAATCTGTTATATTCATAATCTTAAAATCTTATATATTCGTAATCATAAAAAGCTTAATATGAAAATCTTATAAAGTTAGTCGTTTCCAAATTATTGCGTGCTTTATT
>CAZQGE010000058.1:0-7501 GCA_964592815.1 uncultured Bacteroidaceae bacterium
AATAAAAACTTAATATAATAAGGAATAAATTATTATTTGTTCGCCTATAAAATGTTTGTATATAAAAAATCACCTAGAAAGGTGATTTTTTTGTTTAATTAGGCTTAATTAAGATTTTTTTATTTATAATTTATTAAAATATTGCAAGCCTAGTCAGATTAACGCTTTATGTTCGACGTTTTTGTTTACCGTTTTAAGTCTGTCTTTTATTTTACAAACGAGAAGCAATTGCTTGCAAAAATTCTTTGCTGTTTAACGCTTTAACAGTTACTCCATCACGTTTGAACAGTCCAGCCAAATCTTTGGTCATTTCGCCGTTTTCAATGGTGTTAATTGTTGCTTTTTCAAGTTTGTTTGCAAATTCAATTAACTCATCAATTCCGTCCAACTCCCCACGTTTACGCAATGCCCCAGTCCAAGCAAACAATGTGGCAACTGAGTTTGTTGACGTTTCTTCACCTTTTTGATATTTTCTGAAATGGCGTGTAACCGTTCCGTGTGCTGCTTCATATTCAAATGCTCCACTTGGTGAAACAAGCACAGACGTCATCATTGCAAGCGAACCGAAAGCAGTTGCCACCATATCACTCATAACGTCGCCATCATAGTTTTTGAGAGCCCAAATATATCCGCCGTTTGAGCGCATAACTCTTGCAACAGCGTCATCAATCAAAGTATAAAAATACTCAATGCCAGCTTGTTCAAAGGCTTGCTTAAACTCATTGTCGTAAGTCTCTTGAAAAATATCTTTGAAACGGTGGTCGTAAATTTTTGAGATTGTATCTTTTGTTGAAAACCAAAGGTCTTTCTTTTCTGAAAGCGCATAAGAAAAACAGCTTTTTGCAAAACTACGAATGCTTTTGTCAGTATTATGTTGCGCTTGAATTATGCCTGCATTGTCACCAAAATCAAAAACGACTTTTTCTTCACCGTTGCAAGAAACAATGCCTTTGCCACCGTCAACCTTAAGTTCAACGCCCTTATAAACATCACCGTAAGCGTGACGAGCAATAACTATTGGTTGCGTCCAAGTGGGAACAAGCGGTTCAACGCCCTTCACCAAAATAGGCGCGCGAAAAACCGTGCCGTCCATTTTTGCTCTTATTGTAGCATTTGGGCTAGGCCACATTTTATGCAACTTAAATTCTTCTACTCTTTGAGCGTTAGGCGTGATTGTTGCACACTTTACGCCGACGCCGTATTTCAAACAAGCCGCCGCCGCGAACTTGGTAACTTCATCTTCTGTTGCGTCTCTGTTTTCCAAAGATAAATCATAGTATTCCGTTTTCAAATCGACATACGGAGTGATAAGTATTTCTTTAACCCATTGCCAAAGCACACGAGTCATCTCATCTCCGTCCATTTCCACAAGCGGAGTAGTCATTTTAATTTTAGCCATACGGTTACCTCTCTTTATTATGCAATTATATTACTATAATTTCGTCATATTTGCAACCGAAAGCCCGTAAAATAAGAGTTTTTCAAATTTTTATCGTTTGCGGTTCTTATTCCCTACCTTTGAACTATTCTTTGAGTAATTTTCAAGAACGTTTGTTGCAAACTCTTTTTCAAGATTTTTATCCTTAAAATACGCTTCTGAATTTTCAATAATTGAAGTGAGCATACTTTCAAATGATATTCCTATTTCGCTGAACAAATAAAAAGCCATTGAACCTGGAACGGTGTTAATTTCGTTTATATACACCTTATCCCTTGTCTTATCCACAAGGAAGTCCATTCTAACGACACCGTTTAGATTGAGTTCTTTATATATTCTTATGGTGTTTGCCTTAACAACACCGTTAAGTGCGCCTATATCTGCGGGGATAACGTGTCCGCCTCCGCTTAATTTACCGTTGTCTTGATACTTATCTTCAAACGTTAAAAAGTCATTTATGCTTATAGGTTGCTCAGTTTCAGATACAATCAACTGTTCTCCATCTCTAAAACAAGCGCAGTTCACTTCGGCAAAATCAACAAGTTTCTGCTCTACAATAATTTTTGTGTCATAATGCCCTGCAACGTTAAGCGCAAATATCAATTCTTCTCTGTTTGTTGCAACTCCTATACCTATACTGCTGCCTTGACGTGACGGCTTTACAATCATAGGATAATCAAGCAAATTTTCCAAATGGAACATCAATTCTTCATCATTCTTGTTAAGTTCGTTTGCGTTTATAACTTCGTGGGGTAAGGTGTTCAGCAACATTTGGTCAAATACGTCCTTAGCCAACGCCTTATCCATACCCAAAGCCGATTGCAATATATCGGGTGAAGTGTGTGGAATTTGGTTATATTGCAACAACGCTTGCAAAGTTCCGTCTTCCCCTTCTCCACCGTGACAGCATATCAATGCTACGTCGGGCTTGAAAAATTTTGTAAGTGTATTCCGCTTTATTATGTAAAACACTCCATTATGCAAAATAGCCTTTGAATGGTTTAAGGCATTAAAAGGCGCAAAGCTCTCAATTTCATCAACGTTTCTTACATAAAAGTTTCCATCGTACATATAAATAGGCTCGACCTTATATTTCGACCTATCTATATTTTGAAGCGTTTGCATTGCGGTAATCACAGAAATATCCTTTTCCAGCGACCTGCCACCAAACAATAAACAAACTCTCTTTCTCATATAACCCTCCCTTAATCGTCATAAATATCGGGCAAATCGTTGAGCAAAAGCAAGACGTCGCCCAAATGTAGCGTATTAACGAAATCATTTTCGGCTTTTTCAAGGCTTTCGTAAATAAACACCTCGCCGTCATAACCCGTATCATTCAACGCTTTAAGCATAATTTTTGTACGTTTTTTACCAATAAGCATAACCACGTCAGCGACGTCAGCAATTTCAGTTGCCAATCGGTAGTTCTCGTCATTTTCAAGTTTTCCAAGTTCTACAAGTCCAGGAGTTGCAACAACCTTTCTTCCTTCAAACAAGCTAAGCACTTCAAGTGTCCTTCTAGCTCCGTCGGGGTTTGAGTTGAACGTGTCATCAATAATTCTTAAGCCATTTGCAGAAATTAACTGCATTCTGTGTGGAACAGGTTTCAATTTTTCAAGATTATCGATGATTTTTTGAGGTTTGACGCCTAAACTAAAAGCAACCGCACAAGCTATTGCTATATCTTCCAAGTTCTGAAAGCCAATAAGCAAGGTTTCGCCTGCATAATATTCTCCACCTAAAAAAATCAAAAACTTGCTACCATTTTCGTCAAATTGTATGTCTTTAATATGCACGTCAAACGTTTGGTCAAGTCCCGCTGTTATAATATTTCGGCTTGAATATTGCTCGCCTAGCACATCTTTTACTTGGTCTAAAAATTTGCCGTTTATAACAGAGTAACCGTCAACAGATAATTCAGATACAATTTTGCACTTCTCTTTGACTATATTTTCCAAACTTTTGAAAGTCTCCAAGTGTTGAGAATTTATACCAGTTAAAACGCCTATGTTTGGGCGTACTAATTTCATAAGTTTATGTATGTCGCCAACGTGTCGTGCGCCCATCTCTGAAATAAATATTTCTGTCGATATATCCAAATTGCTGACTGTCTTAGATATTCCCATTGGAGTATTGTAGCTTTCTGGGGTGGCAACTGTGTTGTGCGTATCACTTAATAGAGTAAGCAAAATGTTTTTTACTGTTGTCTTGCCGTAACTGCCAGTTATAGCTATTTTTGTCATATCTTTTTGCTCGCTCAAAATTCTACGCGTCAAATTTTCATATCGTTTATTGTTTAAGGCTTCAAAAATATTACATATTATTGTAAACAAAATAAACAACAGCGGAAAAATAAGCTGAAAAGCTACAAATGCCAAATATTTTATATAAAAATCATAAACGTATAAATTGATTATCCAATAAACAACACAGAATAACCCGGTTGACGCAATTATATTGAATATAATTGTCCTGACAACTCTTTTCGTATATTTCAAAGGCTTTTTTTTGTTTGGCAAATCTTCCATAAAATACAAAGCAAATTCGGCGACAAAAAAAGCAAGCAACAACGCAAACCCCCAAACGGGACGCGCATCAAAAACGTACATCAACGCCCAAATCAGCGCAAATATGGATATTGCAATCAAGTCTATTGCATACAAATACCCTAAATGTTTACTCTTAAAAATTTTGATAATTTTATAATTGTCTTGTTGAATTGCGTAAATATAAGGCCTTACAACAAAGAAGCTGTCAATCAAAACTAAGGCAATAAAAAACCAATCGCCTCTAAATAAAGTCAATTAGTTAACGCAACTTCCTTGTTAAATTCAATCCCTTGTAACGCTTTGAAATCTGTGGCTTTAAGAAAAGCCATAAGAATTTGTAAAAATACATAATAATCGTCCAGATAAGCAAAATGCCCGCCATTCAACCAAAATATTTGAGAATCTGGAATAAGTTTTTTAAGTTTTTTTGCCATATAAACGGGCGTTTCTCTGTCTTGTTTACCCCAAAATATTGCCGTTGGTTGTTCGATAGTTTTCAACAATGGAGTTTGGTCGTAATTGACAACGTTTATAAAAGTTTTTTTCATATTGTCTGAAAGTTTTGCAAAATCTTTTGAACCTTTAAGACCTTTACAATGAATATGTTTCAAAAATTTGTGCAGAGCTACTCTAACGTAATATTTTAGCCGTCTTTTAGGTTTTATTCCTGCGCTGTCAATCAAGACTAACGCATTGATTCTATCTTTCCATTTTGTTGCAAGTTCAATACCTACACGTCCACCAAACGAATGACCTACAACTACTGCCTTTGAAATTGACAGTTTGTCCATCAAATCAATGACGTCCTCAGCATAATTGTTTACGCTGTACGGACGAGACGGCTCTCTGCTTTCGCCAAATCCAGCCATATCCAAAAGCGTAACACGATATTTGTTTGAAAGCCGTTTGGCTAAAAATAAAAAGGAAGAGATGTTGCCACCCCAACCGTGTAAAAAAATTATGTCGTTGCCTTGACCAAAAGTTTTAGTGTTCAATATCCTCCTGAAAGTGAAGCCACATTACGTATGCGTCGTCACGGTTATTGTAATACCGCTTTCGTATTCCCTCGACTGTAAAGCCGAAATCTAGGTACATTTTCAACGCTTTTTCGTTTGTAGATTTAACTTCCAGAGTTATATGCTTTGCGTCGCTCTCTTTTGCTTTTGAAATAAGAGCAGACATAAGCATTTTACCAAGTCCTCTGCCTCTCTCCGAGGCTCTAACTGCAATATTTGTTATATGCGCTTCGTCCACAATTTTGTGAAACCCGCCGTAACATAAAACTTCATTGCCTCTGACTCCAACCAAATAAACCGCTTCGGGGCTTTCAACTTCGGGGATAAACATATTCACCGTCCACGGAGTATCAAACGCTTCCCTTTCAATTTGTGCCATTTGTTCTAGGTGTTCATATTTTAGCGGTTCAAATCTCATAGAGGTTGCGCTCCGCTTGCGATTTCCGCATATAGTATGGCTCAAACACGCTCACAGTTTGTTTGTTTCGTATTTTGTCAGCTGTAATCGAGCAAAGAATTTGAACGATGTTTCCGTCTATTTGGGTAACAAAGTCAGTTATATCGGTGTTTTTTACGGCGTCGGCTGTCAGAAAATCAGAGCTTTCAACTTTGCCGTCTTTGCAATATGCAACATACAAATTCCCGTGACCTGCATCAACCGCTACCGTTGCGTCTTTGCGGTTATGCAAAAGCACCTCAAATACGTTTATGCCAATACGCTTTGCCTTAACAGAATATGCAATAGCTGTCGATGTTGCCACTCCAATTCGTATTCCCGTAAAAGAACCAGGCCCTAACACTGTTGCAACGTAATCTAAATCTTGAACTTTTATGTTTGCGCTGCTCAAGACTTTATCAATCGTGCCTAAAAGTAATTTGCTGTGTCCACTTTTGCCTGTTTTTATAACTTCAGAAAAAATCTCACCGTTTTTCACAACGGCTACTACCAAATTTTCGTCTGTGGTGTCTGTAACCAAATAATTCATTTTTTATCTTTACCCGATACGTTTATATTTTGATGTTTATGAACGGTGTCTTTGCTGTCATCAACAATAATTTTTCGCTCATTTTCACCAACGGTCTCTATTTTGACATTGATAATTCTGCCTGTCAAGCATTCCAATTTATTCCACTCGATTACACTTACACCATCTTCTAACGCTTCTTCAATTCCCAATTCATAAGTATCTTCTTCGTTTTCTATACGATACATATCTAAGTGATTAAGTTTGAATTTTCCGCCCTCATAAATGTTCATAATCGTAAACGTTGGGCTTGTAATTTCGTCCTCAATTCCCAAAGCCTTTGCAAGCCCTTTTGTAAACGTTGTTTTCCCTGCGCCCAAATCGCCTTCCAAAATAATTTTTTCGTTGCCTTCCAACGTATCGGCAATCTTTTCGGCTAATTCATAAGTGTCGTCAACGACGTAACTTTCATATTTTCCGCTAAGTTTATGACTGCCCAAATTTGAACCGTCCCAATGCAATATTTTTGATAACTTTTTGTAAACTAAGAAGGTTAATGTTGACACAATCAAACACCTTAAAAGGTTGAATGGAACAATACCCACACCCAAATACCAAGCATAAAAATTGTCAATGGTAACAGTAGGATAAATTGGTTTGACAATTCCTAAAAGCACGTTCCAATTTCCTTTGAAAAAGAACTCTACAAAAAACGGAATTGATATAAAGCGGTTTATAAGCACAGATACGGCAACAACAACTATACTGCCGACAAACAAGCCTAAAAATGCGTGTTTTCGGTCTTTTTTGTGACGATAAATCAAAGACGCTGGCAAAACAAAGGCTATCCCAATAATAATATCCGTCAATTCTCCAACATATCCCGTACTTGACATTGGCAACTTAAACAAACATTTAAGCACAATTATCATACAACCGCTGACAGGCCCCATAGAAAACCCTGCCAATAATGCGGGAAGTTCTGAAAATTGAATATCCAAAAAACTTGGAAACGCAATAGGGATGCTAAACTTGCCAAAAGCATAAAGCAAAAATGAGATTGTTGTCAGAATTGCTATTTTTGTAATGTAAGCCGTAGAAAATTTCCAGTTTAGCTTTTGTTTGACTGAAGTAAGAAATTGAGTTTTGTCCATTATGCACCTCACAGTTTTAGGCATAAAAAAATGCCCTATTCGGGGCAAAGAAAACGCAAAGATAAATTTGCATAAACTTCTTCTATCCGGACTATACCGTTGGTTTGGGAGTTGCACCCAATCATGCCTTGCGGCTCGCGGACTATACCGCCAGTGAGGAATTAAACCTCGCCCTGAAGCTCTTTTATGGTATTTTATTCACATAAAAATGTCAACACTTTTAAGTAACAAAGAATAAATATTTCTAAATGTAATTTTTTTTAATATAAGGCAACAATAAAATTATGATTACTGCACAATACGCACAAATGCAAACAACAATGGCAAAAATTATGCAAATACCCGAAATTATAGCCGTAAAAGGTTTTGAATATAA
>CAZQGE010000059.1:0-7343 GCA_964592815.1 uncultured Bacteroidaceae bacterium
ATTTTATGCTTAATTACTAAATTATCGTCAAAAATAACTTTTTAAGATTTGGATTGCAGTTAGTAAGTTTTATCCAAGTTTTTTCATAAAATTAGAAAAATGAGCAAACACAATTCCACCGTCTTCCAATTCCTTATTCCACATTTTTACCCACTCAAAAGTATAATAACCGTCAAAACCGTTGGCTTTCAAACTCTTAATTGCTTCAACAATCGGAACGTCACCGTATCCCATCATTTTGTAGGTTACTTTGCCTTTGTCAATAACGCTATCTTTCAAGTGAACGTACTTGATGTGTCCGCCTAAATTTGCAATTGTGGTTTTTATGCTTTCATCATTAAACCTATAAGGATGATGTATATCCCAAAGCGCACCACCAGCGTTTCCAGCAGTTTCGTCAAGAAAATTGGCAAGAAGTTTTGTGTCAACAAACAAGCCGTTTGTTTCCATCAATGGAGTTACACCACTACCCTTTGCAAAGTCAAGCAGTTCAGAATATTGCCTTTTGCAAAGTTCCAAATCTCCGCCATCGAAATATGGCTTATCCGTTGACATAACACGCACGTATGGAACGTCCATTTTTTGAGCAAGTTCGATATATTGTTTTGCTTCTGCCAAAGACTTATCCTTATCCGAATAATTTGCAAGTGCGCTTTTGGATGTAAACATACCAATTTTTATACCTGTTCTTTGCAACAAATCTTTTGTTTTTTTAATATCTTCGTTGAACTCACGCATTGTTGGAGCAAAGACTTCACCATTTATGCTGCGAATTTCAACAGCTTGATAATTTAAGTCCTTAGCGGTTGAAATTATGTCTCCAAAAGTCCAATCAGGACAACCTATTGTTGAAAAACATAGTTTTGTCATATTTTCCTCCTTATGCCGTTTCAATGTTCGCTGCTTCGTGCAGTTTAAGAATTTCAATAGCTTGCTCACGCAATTTATATTTTTGAATTTTACCGCTTGCCGTAACTGGGAATGCGTCCATAAATCTAACGTAAGACGGAACTTTGTGTCTTGCCATATTTGCTTTAACAAGCGCTTTTACTTCATCTTCTGTCATTGTTTCGCCATTTTTTAAGACAATACAAGCCATAACCTCTTCTCCATATTGTTTGCTTGGCACTCCAATTACTTGAACGTCGCTTATTTTTTCACAAGTATAAAGGAATTCTTCAATTTCTTTAGGATAAATATTTTCACCGCCACGAATTATCATATCTTTAATTCTGCCGACAACTTTGTAATATCCATCTTCATCTCGTGTGCAAAGGTCGCCCGAGTGCAACCAACCGTTTTCATCAATGGCTTGCGCTGTGGCTTCTGGCATTTTGTAGTACCCTTTCATTATATTGTACCCACGCGCGACAAATTCACCCGCTTTTCCATTTTCAACTTCCATATTTGTTTCAGGGTTAATAATTTTGCATTCAACCCCCGGGAAGGCTTTTCCAACTGTTGACACACGGTGTTCGAGATTATCTTCAGTTGTTGTCATTGTGCAACCTGGCGACGCCTCAGTTTGACCAAAAACAATAACAATGTCTTTCATATACATTTTGTCAACAACTTTTTTCATAACCTCGATAGGACAAGGTGAACCAGCCATAATACCAGTACGCATATGTGAAAAGTCAAATTGAGCAAAGTTTGGGTGTTCAAGCATTGCAATAAACATTGTCGGAACTCCGTGAACAGCCGTGCATTTTTCAGATGACAAAGCATTCATAACGGGAACGGGACTATATGCCTCAACTGGCACCATCTCAGTTCCGTGCGTAATGCAAGCCATAACAGCAAGCACAAGTCCAAAACAATGGAAGAACGGGACGCATATGCAAAGTTTGTCATCTTTTGTAAAAGACATTCCGTCACCAATAGTTTTTCCGTTGTTGATGATATTATAATGCGTAAGCATAACGCCTTTAGGAAACCCAGTTGTACCCGACGTATATTGCATATTAACAACGTCGTCTTTGTCCAAAGATGCGCGTCTTACTGCATATTCTTGGTCTGAAACAGTATCGGCAAGAGTTTTAAGTTGACTAAAATTCAGCATTCCATCGGGAGTATTTTCTCCTGCAAAAACCACATTTTTGAGGTATGGTAATTTATGACTTGAAACTTTCCCGTCTTTAGATTTTTTGAGTTCGGGCAAAAGCGTATTTATTATTTCAACATAATTGCTGTCCTTAAAACCACCCATCATAACCAAAACTTGTGAGTCAGATTGTTCCAACAAATATTCAAGTTCAAAAACTTTATAGTTTGTGTTTACCGTAACCAACACAGCTCCGCATTTTGCAGAACCAAAAAGCGTCAACAACCATTCTGGAATATTTGTTGCCCAAATTGCAACTTTGTCACCTTTCTTGACGCCCAAAGCCATAAAGGCTTTTGCAACCATTGTAGTTTCTTCATCAAACTCTTTCCAAGTGCGTTTATAGTCGCGAGTCGTATATTTTATTGCGGTGTTATCGGGCAACTCTTTTGCAAGCCCCTCAATAACCTGTCCTAATGTTCTATCTATCATTTGCATAGTGTTCACCTAAGAATTTTTTATTGTGACATTAAGAAATTTATCCATATCAAACAACGTCCAAGGTAAGTTTTCAGGTGGATAAACCTTAAATACCATTTGATTTCCACTTATAGGGTGTTTGAACCTAAGTTCAGTTGCCCAAAGAGCCATAGGCACGTTAAGTGTAGTTCTGCTACCATATCTTTTATCGCCCACAATAGGATGTCCTAAATTTGACATTTGAACTCTGATTTGATGACCACGACCAGTTATAAGATTGATTTGCAACAAACTAACTTCGTTTTTTGTATCAAGCCACTTGTAATCGAGTTCTGCATATTTTGCGCCCTCAGTAAGTTGTGGCACGACTTTAACGATGTTGTTATCATTAAATTTTTTAAGATAATTGATAACTTTATCCGCTTTATATCTTGGTTCTCCTTCAACAATGGTAAAGTATCTTTTTTCAACTTCACCATCTCGAATTTGTCCGCAAAGTCTAGCCGCCGCTTTTGAAGTTTTAGCAAAAACCATCACGCCTCCTGTGGGCCTATCTAGTCGATGAACTAGACCTAGATATGCTTCACCAGGTTTATGATATGTGTCAACTAAATATTGTTTTAGCATAGTCAACATATCAATATCTCCCGATTCATCTTGTTGAACGGGGACATTTTCGGGTTTGACCACTACAAGCAAGTGGTTATCTTCAAACAATATCTTCAAATCTTTGTATTCCATATTTTCCTTTTGCTAAGCCTAGCGTTTTTTTTATTCAAAAGTTGCAAATGCTGTGCAACCTTGCGGAAGAATAAGTCCGTCTTCACACATAATTCCAATTTCATCCGCTGAAATTTTTGCATTGAAAGGTAAATTTAATTTCAAAATGTTAGCCATAACGGTAGGCTGAAGCCCCGTTGTATAGCTGTTGAGGCAGACAAAAAGTGGATTGTCAGAAAGCAAATCAGAAACCAACGAAATCAGCTCGCTTATGCCTTCTTCAATTTTCCATTTTTCGCCATTAGGTCCTCTACCAAAACTTGGCGGGTCTAAAATTATGGCGTCGTATGAGTTTCCTCTGCGCTTTTCTCTTGCGCAAAACTTGAAACAGTCGTCTATTATATATCGTATTTTTGCGCCGTCCAAGCCATTTAATTTCACATTTTCGCCAGCTCGCTCAACCATAGCTTTTGCTGAATCAACGTGGCAAACTTTTGCCCCCGCCTTCAAGCACGCAACGGATGCAGCACCAGTGTACCCAAACAAATTAAGTACAGAAATCTCACGTTTTTCGTTTGAAATCAATTTCATCATTCTGTCCCAGTTTACGGCTTGCTCAGGGAAAAGCCCCGTATGCTTGAATCCCATAAGTTTTAGCTTAAATTTCAAATCACGCCAACTTATAACAAACTCTTGTGGAAAACTTTTGTTAAAATTCCACATTCCGCCACCCGTTGTACTTCTGCTGTAATAAGCATCAACGTTAGAGTAGCTATTCATAGATTTTGTGGGGTGCCAAATAACCTGTGGGTCAGGACGTAACAACGTATAATTACCCCAACGCTCCAGCTTTTCGCCGTCGCCAGTAGTAATTACTTTATATTCTTTCCAGTCGGGTGCAATAAGCATAGTTATCCTTTATCTCAACCTTTTCAACCGATTTTTTTGACTGAAAGCAACACTTTGTCACCATTGATTTCAAGTTCTTTTTCAAAACCATTCAACACTTTTGACACATTGTCGCATAATACAGCTTTTTTGAAATTGTCACCAATCAAGGCTTTTTCAGAAAGTCCACTTGCTTCATAGCCGACTGCAATATGGTCAACAACTTCAAATCCTGCTTCTTTTCTCATTGATTGAACTTTGCTTATTATTTCTCTTTCAACGCCTTCAAAAATCAATTCATCTGTCAACGCCGTATCTAAAACAACTGTCATATTTCCGTCACTCTCCGACGAAAAACCTTCTTTGTTTTTTACACTTATAAGCAAATCTTCTTCTGAAAGTTCAATTTCTTTTCCGTCAATTACAAACTTATATATATTACCTACTTTGACAGTTTTAACAATATCCGCCGTCTTTTCAGCAAGCAATGCTCTAATTTTTCCGAGCAATGCGCCATATTTTGGACCTAACGTCTTTAATTGAGGTTTGAGTTCGTAACTTATAAAGCTGTCACCGTCATCAGTCATTTCAACGTTTTTGACGTTTAGTTCATCTTCAACAAGTTCTTTCAACTGCTCAGACAACTCAACTCTGCCGGAATATAGTAATCTACTCAAAGGTTGACGGTTTTTGAGATTTGATTTATTTCTTGCCGCTCTTCCTAAAACAACAAGCTCCAAAACAGCTTCCATACCCTCTTGCAATTTTGTGTCGATAGCTTTTTCATCTGCGACAGGGAATGTGCAAAGGTGTACGCTTTCGGGGGCTGACTTGTCAAAGTTTGCAACCAGATTTTGATAAATATTTTCTGACATAAACGGAATAAACGGAGCGCATATTTTGCTTAAAGTTGAAAGCACGGTGTAAAGTGTCGTGTATGCAGCCTCTTTATCTTCGCTCATATCCGAACCCCAGAAACGTTCTCTTGAACGACGAACGTACCAGTTGCTAAGATAATCTGTAAACTCGCCGATTTTTCTTGATGTTTCAGTAATTTTATAATCGTTAAGACCGTCGTCAACAAACTTTATCAAGCTATTAAGCTCGGACAAAATCCACTTATCCATAATGGATAATTTTTGATTTTCAAGTTTATGTTCTGTCGGATTGAATTTGTCAATTTCAGCATAAAGTACATAGAACGCATAGGTATTCCAAAGCGTACCCATAAATTTACGTTGAGCCTCAGACACGTTTTCGGGTGAAAATCTTGAAGGTAACCAAGGCGCGGAAGCCGTATAGAAATACCATCTTGTGGCATCTGCTCCTTGCTTATCCAAAACAACCCACGGGTCAACAACGTTACCTTTATGTTTGCTCATTTTGATGCCGTCTTTGTCGTTTACGTGACCTAAAACAATGCAGTTTTTGAACGGTGCGCGACCAAATAGATTTGTTGAAACAGCAAGCAACGTATAAAACCAGCCACGAGTTTGGTCAACAGCCTCTGAAATAAAGTCTGCAGGAAAAACCTTGTCAAATATTTCTTTATTTTGAAATGGATAGTGCCATTGCGCAAACGGCATTGAACCGCTGTCGAACCAACAGTCTAAAACTTCGGGAGTTCTCTCCATTGTTCCGCCACAGTCACATTCCCACTTTACGTCGTCGATGTATGGACGGTGCAATTCAATATCATTCTCAAGGTGACCTAGCTTACGCAATTCTTCCTTTGAACCAATAACGTGAATTTTTCCACATTTTTTGCATACCCAAATAGGCAGCGGAGTTCCCCAATATCTTTCACGTGAAATACCCCAGTCAATGACGTTTTCAAGGAAGTTGCCCATTCTGCCTGTTCCTATTGTAGAAGGCATCCAATTTACAGAGTCGTTTGACGCAAGCAGTTGCTTTTTGACTTCTGTCATCTTGATAAACCAAGAGCTACGTGCGTAATAAAGCAAAGGTGTATCGCATCTCCAACAGAAAGGATAACTGTGCGTAAACATTTGCTCCTTAAATAATTTATTTTCTTTTTTAAGGCGGGCAATAACCAATTTGTCGGCATCTTTTGCAAAAACACCAACCATATCATACGCGCCACTCTTAAATTTGCCTCTTTCGTCAACCATTTGAACGAATGGTAAGCCGTAACGTTTTCCGACGTTGCTATCGTCCTCACCAAAAGCAGGGGCAATATGAACAACACCTGTGCCGTCTGTAAGAGTTACGTAGCTGTCGCAGGTTACGTAATACGCTTTTTCTTTTGCGCCAGTTTCATAATCAAACAAAGGTTCATATTCTACAAATTCGTACTTTTTACCTTTCTTAGTGTCAATCTTTTCATATTCATTTTCTTTGAACAAAGTCGGAATTAAAGCGTCAGCAAGAATGAAGAATTCGTCACCAACCTTGATTTTTGTGTAATCTTGCTTTGCATTCATACACAAAGCAACGTTTGACGGCAAAGTCCAAGGAGTAGTTGTCCAAGCAAGGAAATATGTTTTTTCTTCACCTTTAACAGCAAATTTGATAAATACAGACATTTCGTCAACGTCTTTATATCCTTGCGCTACTTCGTGAGAACTAAGCGCAGTCCCACAACGTGGACAGTACGGAACAATCTTGTACCCCTTGTAAAGTAAACCTTTGTCAGCCATTTGGCGAATTGCCCACCACACAGACTCGATATAGTTGTCGTCATAAGTGATATACGGGCTTTCCATATCCGCCCAATATCCAATGCGGTCAGACATTTTTTCCCACTCGCCCTTATATTTCCAAACGGATTCTTTACATTTTTTTATGAATGGTTCAATTCCGTAATTCTCGATTTCTTGCTTACCATCAATGCCAAGCATTTTTTCGACTTCCAATTCAACTGGCAAGCCGTGAGTATCCCAACCCGCTTTTCTCAAAACGTGATAGCCTTTCATCGTCTTATAGCGTGGAATTATGTCTTTCATAACACGGGTTAAAATATGCCCAATATGCGGTTTTCCGTTAGCTGTCGGAGGACCGTCATAAAAACTAAACTCGGGGTTGCCCTCGTTTTTCTTTACACTCTTTTGAAAAATTTCATTTTCTTTCCAAAAATTGAGTACGTCTTTTTCTCTTTCTACAAAATTAAGATTTGTGTCAACTTGTTTATACATTTTTTGCCTTCTTCTTTTTTTGCATAATAATATTATAAAATTATATAGTAAATCAC
>CAZQGE010000060.1:0-7326 GCA_964592815.1 uncultured Bacteroidaceae bacterium
TCAACCGTAACGGTTGAGCTTGACGACAGCGAAAGTGCGGCAAGCGTTGACATAGACGCTGAAAACAACAAAACTATAATCAATCCCAAAAGCGCAGGACTTAATGTTTCCACCAACATATTTGGCACGAGTTTGTCTGTATTGCTGCCTATTGCGGCAAACTCCTCGGGAGAAATAAAGCGTGTAACCATTGCGCCCATAAAATACGCACCACAGCCTACTATCGCAGCAAAAGCAGTAGAGATTATCGTACCTTTTTTGATTGCATTATTATCTTTGACAGCGTAAAACTTATGCACAGATTGAGGAAGTCCCCAAATTCCGAATGATGTTAACAGCGTCAAAATTATTATGTTAAACATAGGGGAATCCATAAAAGTAGTTCCACCGCTTGACGAAGGAATAATACCCAAACCGCTTTCGGTAAGTTGTTTAAGACCCTCACCCCAATTCATTGCATTGTTGCCAAGCAAAGTAAAGACGACGGCAACAATTCCGACAATCATAATTATGCCTTGAATAAAGTCTGTCAATGTTGTGGCAAAATAACCACCAACAAACAAATAAATTGCAGTCAGTCCAGCAAGAATAACTATGCACCACATAGAGTCAATGTGAAGCACCGCTTCAAATATGTAGCCCATACCTTGATAAACTGACGCCGAATATGGTAAAAGAAAGACAAAGATAACTAACGATGCAACAAGTTTTATGTATTTGGAGTCATATCGTTTTTCAAAAAACTCAGGCATTGTTCGCGCGCCTAGAGTATTTGTCATCACTTTTGTTCGTTTGGCAAGCACAATCCAAGCTAACAGCGTGCCGATAACCATATTCCCTATACCAATCCAAATTGACGATAAACCAAAATTCCAACCGAATTTACCTGCATAACCAACAAAAATTACAGCTGAAAAATATGTAGCTCCGTATGCAAATGCGCTAAGCCAACCGCCCACGCCTTTGTTTGCAAACATAAACCCTTCAACCGTCTTGCTTCTTTTTCGCGTAAAAAACGCTATTCCCAAAATGATTGAAATATATATGCAGAATATTAGCCATTGTGGCCAAATATTCGCAACTGTCGAAGCAATAATCTTATCCATAACTCTCCTATTGCGCCGTTAAACCAGCGCTAGTATATCTTTTACTTTATCCAAAACTATTTCAGGTTTAATTTGTGATTTTGAAAGCATATCTCTGTCGGTTTCACCAGACAAAACCAAAATGGACGTAAATTTGCAGTTGTTTCCAAAAGCAATATCCGTATATAATCTATCTCCGACCATAGCAATTTTATCCGATGATACACCATATTTTTGTTCAATGCGTTTCCCAGCTGTCGAAAACGGCTTTCCGATGATAACGTCAGGAGTTTTGTTTATTGTGAGCCTTATCATTTCAAGCATTGCGCCAACATCTGGCATATCGCATTCTTCATACGGGCAGAAATTGTCGGGGTGCGTTGCTATAAACGGCAAACCTTTTTTTACGTATTTACAAAACGTATAAAGCCTATCATACGTTAAAGAAGTGTCAAACCCTATCACACAAACATCGGGGTTTTCGTCTGAAACCTTGATGCCATAATCTTCAAATTCTCTTTTCAACCTCTGATTGCCTAACAAATAAACCGACTTTCCATTGAAATTTTCTTTCAAATATTCAGCAGTAGCTTGTCCGCTTGTGTAAATTTCATCTTCATCAACGCTAAGGCCGAGTTTGTTTAGCCTTGCAACATAGTCTAAGTGGTGACGAGAACTGTTGTTCGTAAAAAAGCAAACCTTTTTGCCTAATTGACGCAAAGTTTCAACGCATAAAAAAGAGCCGTCAATTTCCCTGTCGCCAATGTAAATTGTTCCGTCAAGGTCAAAAATAAACAGCTCAATATTTTTCAAATTTTTAATCATTAGTCACCTACAAAAAAATACTTACGCAAATACCTCCGTAACACCGCTAGCCCCCGCGTATCCTAAAAGTCCGTCACTAACTCCGCTTGCAAGCCAGAGTGCGTCAAGAATTTTTTTTGAGGTCAATTCGCTTTTTAGCCAATAACCCGCATCGGGATACAATCTGCGCCAAAATCGTTGAGAAGAATGTAGGTCGATATTAGAAAGCTTTTCCAACAAATCGGTACGATATTCACCTAATATATAACTTATTCTAAAATAACTGTTTACGTCAAAAAAGTCAACGCTTTTGCTGTCATTCTTAATCTCCAACCCCGTCAACATTTTCATTTTTTCCAAGAGGTTATATCTTGCCATCGGCAACATAACGTCTATGGACGGAGAAGAAAGATAATTAAAATAAAATACGCAAAGCGCACAAGAGCAAACATACTTATATTCGCCAAGCAATCTTGGTTTTTTACCTTCTTTCAGCGCGTTTGCATAAAGTATATGCGACATAATATCAGCCGTGTCTTTTCTTCGTGAAGCTGACATTTCAATCAGCTTCACGGCAAGCGATAACCTATCGTTGATTTTGTCATACGGCAAAGGACTGCCTCCACCGTTTTCGTTTGAACCTTTCGACAATACCGTTGTCGAAAACGTTCCTTCAAACTCATTTAACTGTTCTGAAAGAACCATACCCCACCCAGCCGCCACACATTCAAAAGGGCAGTTTAACAACACATTTTCATCGATAAACACTTGTTTTGGTGATTTTCCACATAAAATGGTGTCTGTACTCGGAGCTGTATATAAAAAGCTGTAATCAATATCCAGCTTGTTCGCAATCCATTTGCACTTATCGCTTACGTTCCCTGCGCCAACGCCAAATACAAATCTGATATATTCAGGAATATCTGTTTTATATATAGTGTCAGCGTACATCGTTTTGAAGCCTTCTTGCTTAAAATAACCTGCCATTTCGACAGCGTATTTTTTTGTGCCAGCATCGTGAACAATACACACAGTTCCGCTTTTGAATATTTCTTTTACCGCAGATGGAATTTTGCCTAAAATATTCTTTCCGCAAAAAATATCTGCGCCTTTGATTTTACAATCGGACTTAAACCTTGTAGTTCTATTTTCTTCCATCTTAACCTCCTTAATAACCTTAGCACCCCAGCCCGAAAAATAAATGTTACAATTCTTTTGTTGTTGACAAAAATTGTCAATAAAACTCGGTTTTATTTTGTTTCAGTTGTAGGAATTTTTGTTTTACACTTTGTTGAAAAAACGCCGTCTTTTACGTTTATATCCTGACACGAACACAAACCTTTTTCATTGAAGCAACAGTCTGACATACATTGAACAATGCAGTCGCATTTTTCGTCGTAAAAGTCCTCCCCTGCTTCAATATCCGCAAAAGATTGCGCAATTTGTCCGCCCTCACGCTTGATTTTGCTTAAACATTTGGCGTTGTCGCCTATCGAGATTATCCCAGCAGTACACACGCATTTTATGTTATGCTCGCAATTTGATGTTTCACATTTGATTTTTTTCATATTACCTCCATAAGCATAGTATTACCCAAAAAACGCTATTTAGACTTGTTGAAAATCAAGCAGTAGTATGTTATACTTAAAAAAAGGAGTTCATTATGAAAGTCATACTTAATCAAGATGTAAAAGGCACAGGAAAAAAAGGTGAAGTCGTTGAAGTCAATGACGGATATGCACGCAATTTCCTTATTAAAAAGAATTTGGCAACAGAAGGAACAACACAAAATTTGTACGTTGCAGAACAACGCAAAAAAGCATACGAAGCAAAAATTGCAGAAGAAAGAGCGGAAGCAAAATCTCTTGCAAAAAAACTTAATGCAATAACGCTCGACGTCTTTGCAAAATGTGGTGACAACAACGGAAAGATGTTTGGAAGCGTTACAAACGACTCTATTTCTCAGGCTTTGGCAAATCAAGGATATAACGTTGACAAAAAGAAAATTGAAGTCAAAGAGAACATTCGTGATTTTGGTGAGTTTACTGTAACTTTGCGTTTATACCCCGAAGTTGTTGGTTCGCTGAAAATTTCAGTTAAACGTGCAAAGTAACCAATGCTATATCTCACCAATTTAGACATTGAGAATTACAAAATATTTCAGGACACCGAGGATTATTGCTTTTCGCAAGACTCGGTGTTGCTTTCCTCTTTGGCAGAAATAGGAGTAAAAGATAAAGTTTTAGATTTAGGCACAGGCACGGGAGTTTTATCTTTTTTGATTGCAATAAAAAAGCACCCAGCCTACATATTAGGCGTTGACGTGCAGTCAGACGCCATAGAAACCGCAAACAAAAGTTTGGTTTTGAACAATTTGCAAAACAAAATTAAATTTGTATGCGCGGACGTCAAAAACTTTTGCGATTACAGTTCTTACGGTGAATTTGATAAGGTGGTGTGCAATCCTCCCTATTTCAACAAACCGATACCACCTGACGCAGACAAAAAGAAAACAATCTCACGTTTTGAAACAACGGCATCTCTATCTGATTTTATTTCCTCCGCGTCAAAGGCTTTGAAAAATGGAGGAAAATTGTTTATGGTGCACAAATGCGAACGTTTATGCGACGTAATTTGCAATCTTAGGGAATTTGGTCTTGAACCAAAACATATAACTTTTATAAAACCTAAGTCGGAAGTTGTCGCCGACACTTTTATAGTATGCGCAAAAAAAGGAGCAAGCATCGGGCTTACTTTGTCAGAACTTGTTGTTATGGACAAAGACGGCGCATATTCCAATACATTTAAGGAGTTATACAAATAATGTCAAAATTATATATAGTCGGAACTCCGATAGGCAACCTTAAAGATATAACTTTCCGAGCAGTTGAAACATTGAATATGGCAGACATAATTGCTTGCGAGGACACACGACATTCGATGACGCTTTTGAATGCGTACAACATACGTTCAAAGTTGATTGCCTATCATAAATTTAATGAAACAGAGTGTTCTGAAAAGCTGATTGCTGAGATATTAGATGGCAAAAACGTTGCTTTAATTACAGATGCAGGTATGCCATCTATTTCAGACCCAGGTGCAATTTTGGTTTCAGAATGCAGAAAAGCAGGTATAGATATTGAGGTTGTTCCAGGGCCAACTGCTTTGGCAAGCGCAATAGCTTTAAGCGGAATAATTTGCAAAGGATTTTCATTTCTGGGGTTTTTACCTGAGAAAAAGGCAGATAAAGTGTCGATTGTGGAAAAAGTTGCAGGAACTGAGCTTGCAATTGTACTTTACGTAGCCCCTCATGATTTGTCAAAAACAGCTAGTTTTTTGTTTGAAGTTTTAGGAGATAGAAAAGCGTACGTTGTCAGAGAAATAACAAAGATGTATGAGAGCGTGACAATAACGTCATTAAAAGATTTTGAAGCTGAAGAACGCGGAGAAACCGTGCTTATTGTCGAACCAAAACAAAGCAATAATCCCCTTAATCAACTTTCAATTATAGAACATTTGAAACACTATATAAACTTAGGTGTGGACAAAAAAGATGCTGTAAAAAAAGTTGCAGCAGACAGAGGCATTCCAAAAAATCAGGTTTATCAACAAGCATTAGACTTATAGAATTTATCAAATTATAAGAGATTTGTTTTGCATTAGTAGATAATAAAAGATTAGTTTTAAGTTTTTAGAAGATTATATTTTATTGACTTATTGCATTTTTATATCATAGAGAATATAAAGGAAAGGGAAGCATATTGCTTCCCTTTCCTTTTGCACATTAGATTTTATATTTTTTTTATTTGAAATATCTGTTAAGCAAACCTTCAAAGGCTTTACCGTGTCTTGCTTCATCACGAGCCATTTCGTGAACTGTATCGTGAATTGCGTCAAGTCCTTCTTCTTTTGCACGTTTTGCAAGGTCAAACTTGCCTTTTGTTGCACCATTTTCTGCCATAACTCTTACAGTAAGGTTTTCCTTTGTAGATGGAGAAACCATTTCACCAATAAGTTCCGCAAATTTTGCTGCGTGTTCAGCTTCTTCAAAAGCTGCCTTTTCCCAATAAAGTCCAATCTCAGGGTAACCTTCACGATGTGCAGCTCTTGCCATCGCTAAGTACATTCCGACTTCTGTACATTCGCCTTGGAAATTTGCCTTAAGTCCCATCATAATGTCTTCAGGTACACCCTTTGCAACACCAATGATATGTTCAGCTGCCCAACCAAGTTTGTTTTCTTCTTGAAGAATAAACTTTTCTTTTGGAGCTTTGCATTGTGGGCATCTTTCAGGTGCGCTGTCGCCCTCGTAAACATAACCGCATATTGAACAAATAAATTTTGCCATAATAATATCTCCTATAATTTTTTTACTAATTTATGCTACACGTGATTAGTTTTTATTACACTTCACGCATAATCCAGTAAAACATATTTCCGCTTCTTCAAACAGTTTGTTATTCTTACATTTTACGTCTGCCAAAAGAGCCTCTTCGTTCATTTCAACGTCTTCAACCGCGCCACATTTACGACAAAAGAAATGCGCGTGGATTCTTGTTGTTTTGTCAAAACGCGACGGAGCTGACGGAATGCTAATCTCACGAATTTTAGTTTCATTGACAAGACTTTGCAAAATCCTATACACAGTACCCAAACTTATTGACGGAAGCTCTTCCTTAGCTCTCAAATAAATTGTTTCTGCACTAGGGTGGTCGCAAGATTTCAACGCAATGCGTTCAACTGTTTCTTTTTGTATTGTATTTCTTGTTTGCATAATTACCTACTAATGATAATCATTTTTATTATCAATTAGATAATACAATGAAAGAATTATTTTGTCAATGTTTTTTTCAAAAAATTTTGAAACAAAAAATTTTAACATTTTGAGAAATACTTCTCTTAATAACTACCATAATTTACGTCAAACTTTATGCAAAATAAAAATAAGGCATAAAAAAAGTCGGAACAAATAGTTCCGACTTAGGATTTTGAAACAATCTAAAATTATTTGAGTTCTGCAACTGCGCCAGCTGCTTTGAACTTTGCAACAAGTTCTTCTGCTGCTTCTTTGGGCAATGCTTCTTTAACTGTCTTTGGAGCTCCGTCAACAACTGCTTTTGCATCAACAAGGCCAAGACCTGTTGCATCTTTAACAACTTTGATAACTTGAACTTTGTTTGCGCCAACTTCTTTCAAGACAACGTCAAATTCAGTCTTTTCTTCTTCTGCTGGAGCTGCATCTCCTGCTACTGCGCCACCTGCTGCTGCAACTGGTGCTGCTGCACTAACGCCAAATTCAGCTTCCAAGTCTTTTACGAATTGAGAAAGCTCAATAACTGTCATGCTTTTGATTTCTTCCATAAGTTTTTTGAGATCTGCCATTTTTATATTCTCCGTTAATTTTTATTTTTTTTGGGTTCTACCCAGATTATTTTGT
>CAZQGE010000061.1:0-7180 GCA_964592815.1 uncultured Bacteroidaceae bacterium
AAAACGCCTTCTACCATTCCGCCCTTTGCCTTCATTTTGTTAAGACTTTTGATGCTGTTCATAACAATTTTGGCAGGAGCAATTGCGTCTTTCGAAAAAGCCACAGCGGTAGGTCCATTAAGCGCTTCGTCAAATTGATTGATTCCGAGTTCATTAAAAGCACGTTTTACAAGACGGTTTTTCAAAACTGCGTATTCAACGCCAGCTTCACGCAATTCTTTACGGAAAGCGGTATCTTGAGCAACTGTAAGCCCCATATAGTCAACTGCAACAATAGAATTAGATTTTGCAATAAGAGCTTTCATCTCATCAACTTGAAGTTGTTTTTGAGCAATAATATCTTTGGATGCCATTTTTACCTCCTATAAAATTTAATAACTAAAAAGTCGTCCTCCAAAAAAGAAGACGACAATGCATAAATTCAGCATATAATGGTCTCCTCGGCAAGCACTTTCGTTTACGGATAACTCCACTTGCTGTCTTTGGATAGTTGAATAATAACAAAATTATATCCAAATGTCAAACACTTTAAGCATTATGCTAATAATTATAAAAAAAATTCATAATGAAAATCACAAAAAAAAGCAAGCACATTAAGTGCTTGCTAATTTACAAATTTCTAATTATTGCATTTTGTAGCTAATTTTGATACTTGGTCCCATTGTTGATGCAATGTAAACTGATTTCAAGTAAAGACCTTTTGATGCGGCTGGTTTAGCTTTGACAATAGCATCCATCAATGCTGTGAAGTTTTCCATCAACTTTTCTTCACCAAAAGACTTTTTACCAAATGGAACGTGAATGATTGCTTGTTTGTCAACTCTGTATTCAACTTTACCAGCTTTAATATCATGCAATGCACGTGTAATATCTGTGGTAACTGTACCTGATTTTGGGTTAGGCATCAAACCTTTTGGTCCTAAAACCTTACCTAAACGTCCAACAAGCCCCATCATATCTGGAGTTGTTACGATAACGTCATAATCAAACCAGTTTTCTGATTGAATTTTTTGAACCATATCTTCTGCGCCAACAAAGTCTGCACCCGCTTTTTGAGCTTCTTCTGCTTTGTCACCTTTTGCGATAACCAAAACGCGAACGTTTTTACCTGTACCGTTAGGAAGAACAACAACGCCTCTAACTTGTTGGTCAGCGTGACGCGGGTCTACACCCAACTTAACGTGCAACTCTATTGTTTCATCGAACTTGGACTTTGCCGTTTTTACTGCAAGAGCCATAGCCTCGTTGCTTTCATACATAACTGTGTTGTCGATGAGTTTTTTTGAATCTGTATAATTTTTTCCGTGTTTCATAATACGCCTCCTATTCTTCGACAACGATGCCCATACTGCGGGCTGTGCCTGCAACCATACTCATAGCTGCTTCCAATGATGCAGCGTTAAGGTCTGGCATTTTTGTTTCTGCAATTTCTTTGCATTGTGCTTTTGTAAGTGTTGCAACCTTGTTTTTGTTAGGTGCAGCAGAAGCTGTATCAATGCCACAGGCTTTTTTGATAAGAACTGGAGCTGGCGGAGTTTTCAAAATAAAGGTAAAAGAACGGTCTTGATAGATTGTGATAACAACAGGGATAATTAAGCCTGCTTGTTTTGCCGTTTTTTCATTGAACTCTTTTGTAAAGCCCGGGATGTTAATACCGTGAGGTCCGAGTGAAGAACCAACGGGGGGTCCTGGAGTTGCTTTACCAGCTGGTAACTGTAATTTTACTACTGCTGTAATTTTCTTAGCCATAAATCCTCCTGACTAATGTGGTTTTGCGGAAACATAAAAGATTTGTTTCCTCCCACAGCTTATAGTCCTGCGACTTGCGCGTATGCGCTTTGTGTTAAAGTTTCTCGACTTGAGAAAAGTCGAGTTCAACGGGTGTTTGACGCCCGAACATAGCGACAATGACTTTTACTTTTTGACGTTCTGCGCTGATAGAATCCACAATACCTGTGAAATTTTCCAACGCACCGTTTATAACTTTTACAAAGTCGCCGACTTTGATATCAAAATCTTCAATATCAATGACTTCTAATCCCATTCTCTTGACTTCATCTTCACGAAGTGGAAGAGGACGACCAGAAGGTCCTACAAAACCCGTTACGCCACGAGTATTGGTAACCATAAACCAAATATGGTTTGTGTATATCATTTTGATGAAAACATAACTTGGGAACTTTTTGCGTTGAACAACCTTACGTTTGCCGTTTCTTTCAACGACTTCGTCCTCAACAGGAACTTTAATTTCAAAAATATAGTCCTGCAAGCTGTTGTTTTCAACCATATTGTGAAGGTTGTTTTCCACCATACCCTCGTAACCGGAATATGTATGAATTACATACCATTGAGCTTGTTCTATATTATCCATATTGCTCCTTTTAATTACCTATAAAGATTGTTGCCCAAGTACCGTTTGCTACAAGGCTGAGTAACCCCGTCAACAAATAATCGATGACGAACAAAATGATAAAGAAAACTAAAACAACCATCAAAACAACGGTGCCTGATTTAAGAACGTCTTTACCTTTGGGCCATGTGACCTTTTTTAGTTCGGAAAAAGTACCTTTCATAGCCTTCCACATTCTTTTGAAAATGTTTGGCTTTTTCTCGGCATTTTTGCCCTTAACGTTCTTTTTGGAAGCAGTTTTTTTTGCCGTTGCATCACTATTTACGGCAGCTTTTTCCATAGAGACATTGCCTTTTACGGATTGTTCTGCTTTTTGTGATTTGGCGTTTTCTGCAACCTTAGCCTCGCTGTTAGTTGAAATTGGTGTAAGTTTTGGCAGTTTCTTCGACATATTGCCTCCCAACCTTACTTTGTTTCTCTGTGCAAGGTATGTTTTTTGCAAAATTTGCAATATTTTTCAAGCTCCATTCTGTCTGGATGCTTTTGTTTGTTTTTCTTAAGGTCGTAATTTCTTTGTTTGCATTCTGTGCAAGCAAGTGTAATTCTGACTCTCGCTCCCTTTTGAGCCATAGTAGCCTCCTTGTATGCGCTCTTTTACATAGGCACACCTTGCGCGGTACCTAAAATACCGCGCAAAGTGATGCTATTTTGAAAGAACGTACTAATCGATAATCTTTGCAACAACACCAGAGCCAACAGTTCTGCCACCTTCACGGATAGCGAAACGAAGACCTTCTTCAATTGCGATAGGTGTGATAAGAGTGATTTCCATATCAATATGGTCACCAGGCATAACCATTTCTACACCATCTGGCAATTTGATAGAACCTGTAACGTCTGTTGTTCTGAAATAGAATTGAGGACGGTATCCGTTAAAGAACGGTGTGTGACGTCCACCTTCTTCTTTGGTCAAGACGTAAACTTGGCTTGTGAAGTGTGTATGTGGGTTGATAGTACCTGGTTTTGCAAGAACTTGACCACGTTCGATATCTGTTCTTTGAACACCACGGAGAAGTGCGCCGATGTTGTCGCCACCCTCTGCAAAGTCCAAAATCTTACGGAACATTTCGATACCTGTTACGGTTGTTTCTTTTCTTTCTGCTGACAAACCGATAATTTCGACTTTGTCACCAGTCTTCAAAGTACCACGTTCTACTCTACCAGTAGCAACTGTTCCACGACCTGTAATTGTGAATACGTCTTCAACAGGCATCAAGAAAGGCTTGTCTGTATCACGGTCTGGGTCTGGAATATAGCTATCGATTGCATCAAGCAATTCTTGAATTGGTGCAAATGCAGGGTCAGTTACAGGCTTGCCAGCGGCAGCTGCATCTGTTGCCATCAAAGCAGAACCACGAATGATAGGAGTATCATCGCCTGGGAAGTCATATTCGCTTAAGAGTTCACGAACTTCCATTTCAACAAGTTCAAGAAGTTCTGCGTCGTCAACTTGGTCACATTTGTTCAAGAAAACGATGATGTAAGGAACACCAACCTGTCTTGCAAGAAGAATGTGCTCACGAGTTTGAGGCATAGGACCATCAGATGCTGCAACAACCAAGATTGCGCCGTCCATTTGAGCTGCACCAGTAATCATGTTTTTAACATAGTCAGCGTGTCCAGGGCAGTCAACGTGTGCATAGTGACGGTTGTCTGTTTCATATTCAACGTGTGACGTGTTTATCGTGATTCCACGAGCTTTTTCTTCCGGAGCCTTATCAATTTCTTCGTACTTCATTTGTTGCGCGTGACCTTTCATTGCGCTGTACATAGTGATTGCTGCGGTAAGAGTGGTTTTACCATGGTCAACGTGGCCAATTGTACCAATGTTAACGTGTGGTTTTGTTCTTTCAAACTTAGCTTTTGCCATACTAAATTCCTCCAAATATTTTTTTTGGTATATTATTTATTATATATTCTTAAAAGTATGCTTAATAAAGACTTACTTTTTTGAATCTTTGCCAACTATTTTTTCTGCAATGCTCTTAGGAACAGTTTCATAGTGGTCAAATAACATTGTAAAAGTTGCTCTGCCTTGTGTCAAGCTACGCAAAGTTGTTGCATAACCGAACATTTCGGAAAGTGGAACGGTACTGTCGATGGCATGAACACCGTTTTTGGGTTCAATACCTTTAACTGAGCCACGTCTTGAGTTCAAGTTGCTAAGAACATCGCCCAAATATTCGTCTGGAACGTTGACTTCAACTTTCATAATTGGTTCAAGCAATGTTGGAGCTGCCTTTTCAGCTGCCGCCTTAAACGCCATAGAACCTGCAATCTTAAACGCCATTTCCGAGCTATCAACTTCGTGAGTGCTACCATCAACCAAGCGAATCTTAAAGTCAACGACTTCGTAACCTGCAACAATACCGCCCAAGGCTGCTTCTTTGATTCCTTCGCAAGCTGCGTTGGCATATTCCTTAGGAACTACACCACCAACAGTAGCGTTTTCAAATTCAAAACCTTTTTCTGGGTTTGGTTCAAGTTCGATGACGACGTGACCATATTGTCCGTGACCACCTGTTTGACGAATGAACTTTCCTTCTGCTCTTGCGGGCTTGGTAACAGTTTCACGATAGCTAACTTGAGGTTGTCCAACGTTAGCTTCAACCTTAAATTCACGGAACATTCTATCAACAATGATATCCAAGTGCAATTCACCCATACCTGCGATGATAGTTTGTCCTGTTTCTTTGTCGGTGTAAGCCTTAAATGTTGGGTCTTCCTCAGCAAGTTTTTGAATTGCAATATTCATTCTTTCTTGACTTGCTTTTGATTTTGGTTCGATTGCGACCTTGATAACAGGGTCTGGAAACACCATATTTTCGAGGATAACTTGCCTACTTTTGTCAGAAAGTGTATCGCCAGTTGTGCTTCGTTTAAGTCCTACAACAGCAACAATATCTCCTGCATAAGCCTCTTGCAAATCTTCTCTTTGGTCGGCGTTCATTCTTACAATACGTCCAATTCTTTCATTTTCGCCTTTAACGGTGTTGTAAACGTTTGTACCCGCTTGCAATGTACCTGAATAAATTCTGATAAATGAAAGACGTCCTACATATTCGTCAGTCAAAATTTTGAAAACCAAAGCGGAGAAAGGTTCGTCATCACTAGGATGTCTATCTTCTTCTTCATCGGTTTTTGGATTGACACCTTTAATACTTGGGATATCAATTGGGCTTGGCAAGTAATCAACGACACCGTCAAGCATAAGTTGAACACCTTTGTTACGGTATGAACTTCCGCAGAATACGGGGGTAAGTTTCATCTCGAGAGTACCTTGTCTAAGATATTTTTTAATCAAGTCGATTGAAATATCATCGGTATCTTCCATAATGAACTTTTCAAGTATATCTTCGTCGAAATCCGCAACAGCTTCAATAACGTTAAGTCTTGCTTGCGCTGCGACAGCTTTATAAGCATCAGGTATCTCACTTTCAATAATCGTGTGTCCTTTGTCTTCATCGCTGAAATGCAATGCTTTTTGATTTAACACATCGATAACGCCTTCAAAGTCACCCTCTTGTCCAATTGGCAATGCAAGAGGAATAGGATTGGCCTTCAAGCGTTCACGAATCATTTTTACAACGTTTTCAAAGTTTGCGCCGTTTATATCCATCTTGTTTATAAACGCAATTCTTGGAACTTTATAAGTGTCAGCTTGTCTCCATACGTTTTCAGATTGTGGCTCAACACCGCCTTTTGCGCAGAAAACAGCAACAGCACCGTCCAAAACTCTCAAACTTCTTTCAACTTCAACAGTAAAGTCAACGTGTCCGGGGGTATCAATAATATTGATTTGATAACCTTTCCATTCAGCAGTTGTAGCTGCTGAAGTGATAGTAATACCTCTTTCACGCTCTTGTTCCATATAGTCCATCGTTGCGGAGCCATCGTGAGTTTCACCGAGCTTTCTATTTTTTCCCGTATAATAAAGGATACGCTCGGACGTAGTTGTTTTACCAGCATCAATGTGTGCCATTATGCCGATATTCCTCACCTTATCAAGAGCAAATACACGTGCCATAAATTACCACCTATAATGTGCGAATGCTTTGTTGGCTTCTGCCATACGGTGCATTTCGTCTTTTTTCTTACAAGCTCCACCCGTCGCGTTAAAAGCGTCCATAAGCTCACCTGCAAGTCTGTCTTTCATAGTTTTTTCGCCTCTGTTTTTGGCATAAAGAACCATCCAACGAATTGCAAGAGTTTGTCTTCTTTCGGGACGGATTTCCATTGGAACCTGATAGGTTGAACCGCCTACTCTTCTAGCTTTAACTTCGAGGAGTGGCATTATATTATCTAAAGCCTTGGTGAAAACATCTATTGGTTGTTGTCCCAGCTTTGTTGCTGCTATATCAAAAGCCTCATAGACAATAGATTCTGCAATTCCCTTTTTTCCGTCAATCATAACTTGGTTGATGAGCTTAGTCACAACCTTGCTTCCGTAAATTGGGTCTGGCAAAACGTCTCTTTTTGGCACGCCGCTTCTTCTTGGCATAGTAACCTCCTTAGGTAAATTTACATTCGAAAAAAATTATTTCGGGCGTTTTGCGCCATACTTGGATCTTGCTTGCATACGTTTTGCAACGCCTGCTGTATCAAGAGCACCACGAATGATATGGTAACGCACACCCGGCAAATCCTTGACACGTCCGCCTCTAATAAGAACTACGCTGTGTTCTTGAAGATTGTGGCCGATACCAGGGATATATACAGTTCCTTCCATACCGTTAACCAAACGCACTCTTGCGATTTTACGAAGAGCTG
>CAZQGE010000062.1:0-7165 GCA_964592815.1 uncultured Bacteroidaceae bacterium
AATGTTAGATAAACGACATACTATTAACTAAAATGCAACACAAACTCGCAGATAAAATTAAACTTATAAACAACAAACGCTTGTCACAATGACTAAGCGTTTGATTTGAAAATATAGTTTTGTAAAAATGATGCTGATAATACGGCAGACAGAATAATTGATACGAAAACTATTTTACTTTAAGCACATAGTTTTTTCTTTTTCTTATTAAAATCATAAGTTGAAATATCAATCTGTTCAAGTTTGCCATTTGTTGCAAGAAAGCATCTTTTACCCAAAGAAAATATGTATCTGTCATGGTCGGGATTGTCAGAAAATACGTCTTCAACCTCCGCATCAGGCAAAATTGTTCTAAAACGCTTAACTTTTTCGTCTTTTCTGCAAACTTCACCAATCATAATTCCTTTGGCGGAAATTTGAGTTGCCAAAACGTATTCTACATCAAGTCTTTTTGCTATTTCGTCAATAAGGAAATCTGGACTTGCACTAATAAGCACCGTTTTGCGCGCTCTGTTTTCCTTTTTGAACCAATCAAAAACGTATTTTTCATACTTATCCCAAAACTTTTTAACATTTTTTTTATTGTTTATCAAATTGATAAACGTAAAGCACCAACGTTTACAAGTTCTGACAGATATTATGTGGGTAAGCATCATCATTCCCCAAACGAATTGAAATGGAAGCAACACAAGTATCCAAGGACAATGCACCATAGAAAATCCCCAATATTTCATTGCACTATCAAAAGGAACTACTGTTTTATCAAAATCGTAAATATCAACTTTTTCCATAACATTATGTTAGCATATAAGCAAAATCAAATCAATATCGGAATTCATAGACAATAAAAAAAAGTAAGCATTTCGCTTACTTTTTAATGTTATCTATCTTCTCTATAATAGTTTATACCTAGTGCTGCTGGAGCAGACTGTTTCTTTCGTTTTGACATAGAAGTCACAATAAGCACTATTGCAGTAATTATGAACGGCAACATTTGGTAAAATTCTGGTGGTAGAGCTTTCATCCAACCAAATGCCTCTGGAAACGCTAAAATTATATCCCCAGATTTTATTCGTAAATGCATTAGCAATCCAAAAAATACAGAACCAAATATTGCAGACATAGTATTCCAATTTGCGAAAATAACAAGAGCAATAGCAATCCAGCCGTATCCGTTTATCCAGCCATCATTCCAACTTGATTGTGTAATTATTCCTAAATAAAATCCGCCAATTCCTGTAATTCCAGCACCCAAAATGATATTTAAGTATTTATGAGCTGTTATATTTACTCCAACAGCGTCTGCTGCTGCGGGGTTTTCACCGATTGAGTTAAGTCTTAATCCACTTTTTGTATGTCTAAGATATATCCAACACACTATTGCAATGGCGATTGCAATATATACTAAAACATTATAACTGAAAAACAATTTGCCTATGTATGGTATATCGCGAAGCCCAGGAATTCCATTTTCAGCAACTTTTTGCAACAGATTTACACTTGGTGTCGGGAATATATGCAACTGGTCATTCAAAGTTTGTCCAATAAATCTATAAAGCCCAACACCAAAAATTGTCATTGCAAGTCCAGTTACGTTTTGATTGGCACGTAATGTTACAGTCAAGAATGCAAACAGCAGACCACACAATGCAGCAACTAAAAAGCCAACAAAAATACCCATAAACAGACTATCAGTTGTGCAAGCCGCAAGATAACCACCCAGTCCGCCTATTGCCATCATACCTTCAACACCTAAGTTCAGACTTCCTGACTTTTCGGTAATAATCTCACCTACTGTGCCAAGCAACAATGGTATGCTTATAACCACAGCAGATGAAAACAATGATGCGAAAATAATAAATCCTTCCATCAATCATTACCTCCTTGTTGAACAATTTTGGCACTACTCTCACCAATGTTTGAGTTTAATTCCAAGTTTTTAAGTTCGCCTAAAGTCTTATATGCATTATCATCTACTATTTTGGCTTGCTCATCGCGACTTACTTTCGTACCATTATTATTTGAATTTCCATCATCAGCATTATTTTGTTTTTTATTTGATTTCCTAATTACAACTTTGTAATTTACAAAAAAATCAAAAGCTAAAACTGTAAACAATATTATTCCAATAAGTACATCCGTAAATTCTTTGGACATACCCAACTGCGTAGCCGTTGCAGGGCACCCCTGTTCTAATATAGCAATAAATAAAGAAACTGCTGTAATTCCAATAGGATTAAGTTTTGCAAGCCAAGCAACAATAATACCTGTCCACCCTAATCCATACGTTATGCTTTCAGACATCGAGAAACTTGTAACTGAAGACGTAACTTGCATTGCTCCTGCCAAACCGATAACAGCAGATGAAAGGAACATTGTTCTTATAACAACTTTTTTCACGTTAACGCCTGCATATTTTGCGGTGTTTATGCTATCTCCAACCAAAGAGATTTCATATCCGTGTTTGCTGTATCTGTTGTAAATGAATGAGAGAAAAACCAATATAATCGCGATAAAAATAGTTATGTCAGCCACTTCGTTGCCAACAGGAAAATTAAACATGTGCGCATCTTTTGGTAACTGTTGGTAAATTGGGAAAGGACTTGAACCCTTAAAATATTTTACGTTTGTAAAATACTTTACAAGATAAAGAGCAACATAGTTGAGCATAAGCGTCATCAAAGTTTCGTTTGTACCCCATTGAACTTTTAAGACGGCGACAAATGCACCATAAATTCCAGCAGCCAATGTACCAGTCAACACTACAAGTGGCAACGTAACAGCTGGAACAAGAGAATTTCCTATCGCTATTGCCGTAGTAGTTGCAACAAGCGCGCCAATAAGAAATTGACCTTCTGCGCCTATGTTCCAAAATTTCATTTTGAACGCAAACGAAATTCCTATTGAAATGACTAATAAAGGTGTAAAATAACCGAGGAAATTTACAACGTAAATGCTTTTAGAGAAGGTATTGTTTAAGACACCAGCAATAAATTGACCTGGATTTTTACCTATTAAAGCTACACAAATTATACCCAAAAGAATTGCAACTGCAATACCGATTACGTTTATCAATATAGATTTCCACCAAACGTTATCTCCTCTTTTGGCAATGCGAATCAACGGTTCGTTCTGAGATTTTTTATTCAAATTTATCATTGTTCACATCCTTATCTTTTTTATGGTCTTTGTTTGAAATCTTTACGTTAGAGTTTTCGTTCTTAATATTACTGTCTTTGGCAATTCCGTAAACTTTATCTACACGTTCGGCTGTCAAGTCCAACGCGCCCGTCATCATCAAACCAATTTCTTCTTTGCTAATTTTTGCAGCGTGAACTACACCCATAAGTTTTCCGTGGCAAATTACCATAATCTTGTCGCATAGTGCAAGCATAACGTCCAAATCTTCACCAACGAACATTATTCCTGTACCTTGTTCTTTTTCTTTGTTGAGAATATCATAAATAGCATATGAACTGTTAATGTCAAGCCCTCTAACGGGATAGGCTGTAACAATCACGTTTGGACCAGCTTGAATTTCACGTCCAACAAGCACTTTTTGTACGTTTCCACCGCTCAACTTACGCACGGGCGTTTCTGTTGACGGAGTAACAATTCCGAGTTCATCAATAATTTCTTGCGCTTTTTTTCTTGCTGATTTTCTGTCAACAAATGGATTATACCATTTATTTTTGTAGTTTTTGAGCATCATATTGTCTGTTATTGACAATGACGGTGCAAGCCCCATACCCAATCTATCCTCAGGTATAAAACTCATTGATATGCCCTTTTCAATAATTTTTTTTGGGCTTAAACCAATTATGGTTTCACCTTTATGATTGATTTCACCGCTCTGAATTTTTCTTAAACCTGCAATAGCTTCACAAAGTTCCTTTTGTCCGCAACCAGAAATGCCTGCAACGCCCAAAATTTCACCGCTTCTTATGTAAAAACTAAGGTCATCAATAGCCATAGAACCTTCATCGTTTTTAATTTTCAAATTGCGGATTTCAAGCAACGGCTTATCGTGTTTTACTTCTGGACGCAAAATATTCAAGTCGACTTTTCTGCCGACCATCATATCCGTAAGTTGCTGAATCGAGGTTTCTGACGTGTCGACGGTGTCGATATATTCGCCCTTACGCATAATGGTAACACGGTCGCTTATTTCCATAACTTCGTTCAATTTGTGTGTAATTATGATTATAGAATGTCCGCTATCTCTCATTTTTTTGAGAATTGTAAACAACTTTTCTATTTCCTGAACTGTTAAAACGGCGGTTGGTTCGTCCAAAATGATGACTTTTGCGCCGTAATATAAAACTTTTATAATCTCGATTGTCTGTTTTTCGCTTACAGACATATCGTAAACTTTCTTTTTTGGGTCGATTTCAAAACCGAATTTTTGAGCTATTTCTTTAACTTTTTTGTATCTGTTTTTTGTAAGAAATTGCTTAGAAACATAATACCAACCGCACTTAAAAATCTCTAAACATTGTAAAAATATTTTTTTTAATCTAAATAATGCGGGGTTTTCATCTTTATAGCGTGGTTCACAAAAATTTGCATACAGTTTTTCTTGCAAATTGTAAGCAGGTGTTTTTGCGCCCATCCAAATGTTATCGGCGGCAGAAAAAACTTCAACCAACTTAAAATGTTGGTGAACCATTCCAATTCCCAAGTTCTTAGCGTCCTCAGGCGATTTGATGGATACTCTTTTGCCGTCAACAAAAATTTCTCCGCAGTCAGGCTTATATATGCCTGAAAGCATATTCATCAAAGTGGTTTTGCCACTTCCATTCTCGCCAAGCAGGGCGAGAATCTCGCCCTGCTTGACATCGAGGTGGATATTGTTGTTTGCAACAACACTACCAAATGTTTTTGTAATATTGTTTAATTCAACAGCATTTTCGTGTTGTGCCATAATATCTCCAAAAGGTTATGCTTTTACAACACCTTCTACAAAGAAGTTCATGCTACCTTGTATTACAGTATCGTTGATTTTGCCACCGCCTGCTGCGATTATTACGTTTCCTGCATTGTCCTTCAAAGCCTTGTCAACAATAGTTGCTACACCGCTTGTGTTGAAAGAAAGAGCTTTGCCAGAGAATACGTCCCACGTATATCTGCCTGCTGCACCTTGATTGAAAATTGCTTTAACAGAATTCAAATATGCGTCCGTATTTGATGCAACTTCACCAAAACCTGCAAGTTCAAACAATCCATCTTCAAAACCACCGTAGTAGTTGCCAAAGTTTGTCCATTCACCATTCAAAATAGCTTGAACAAGTGCTTTATAATATGCGCCCCAGTTCCACAAAACAGATGTCAAAACGCTATCTTTGCGAGTTACGCCAGCAACACTATCCATAGCTGCTTTCATATCAGAGTTGTAACCAATGCTGTATTTACCAGCAGTTTTTGCAGCAACTGCACTTGGGTTTTCTGTATCACAGTGTTGTGTAATAATGTCACAATCTGCATCTTCCAACAAAGCTGTTGCATAAGCAGTTTCGTTTGTTGGATCCCACCAGCTGTTTAATGTTTTAACTTTTACTTTTACTGCAGGATTGACTGATTGTGCGCCCAAAGCAAATGCATTTATACCAGAGCAAGTTTCAGCAATTTCTGTTCCAAAAGCAGCAACGTAGCCTATTGTATCGCCAACGCCTTCTTCAAGAGTTTTAAGACCAGCAACTATTCCGCTAAGGTAACGAGCTTGATAAATACGACCAAAGTAGTTGTTCATATTATCATTTTGCATATAACCTGTGCCGTGTGAGAAATAAATATTTGTGTATTTTTTTGCCATTTCAAGCATCGTTGTTTGATAACCAAAACTTGTTCCGATTATAACGTTGCAACCTTGTGCAGCCAATCTGTCGATTGCTTCTTTTGTTGCTTGTGCGTTAGTATCGCTTATGCTACCCTCACGGATAACTTTTGCGTTGTCAATTCCAAGGGCAGAAACCATTTCCTTGATGCCTTTTTCGTGAGCATAGGTGTACCCTGAAGTGCTTTCTGTTGGATTGATATGCAAAACACCAATTTTGATTGTGTCTTTGCTTAACGCTGGCAAGTTATATGTGATTGCGGAATTTGAATCCTCTCCGCCGTCACAAGCAACCAAGCCGATTGTTAAAGCTGCAACGAGTGCGATAACAAACACAAGTGCTAAAACTTTCTTTTTCATGTAATCCTCCATTTTTTTGCCTTTTGGCATATATATTTTTTGGTTATTTTTGAATTAAAATTTCTTTGTACTATTTGGTTTATCTTCAGTTAGCAAGTTTTCAACGTCTGTCGCCACTATTTGAAAGTCTATTTTCTGAAAACAATTTGATTGTCAGTCATTTTTTCAATAACGGCAAGCGAACACAACTTTACACCGTCGGCGCGCAACTTATCTCCACCGCCTTGAAAACCTTTTTCAATGGCAATGGCAACGCCAACAAGTTCAGCTTCAGCTTGATTTATCAATGAAATCAAACCGTTTACCGCTTCGCCTCTTGCAAGAAAGTCATCAACCACCAAAACACAATCGCCCTTATTCAAAAAATCTTTTTCCACAATAATTTTGTTTGTGTTTTTGTGTGTATATGACACGACTTCCGCAGAATAAACGTCATCGGATACATTTATAGTTTTGCTTTTTTTAGCAAAAAGCACCGGAGCTTTGATATATCTTGCCGCAGCGCAAGCTATCGCAATTCCCGATGCTTCAACAGTTAAAATTTTTGTTATTTTTTCTCCAGAAAAGAGCGTGCAAATTTCCTTGCCTATTTCATCTAACAGAGTTTCATCAATTAGATGGTTAAGAAAACCGCCAACTTTTAGCACTTCTCCAGGGAAAATTTTTCCATCTTTCAAAATGCGTTCTTCCAAGAGTTTCATAATCTATATATCTCCCTAAAAACACAACATCTTGTGCTTCTGCAATATTTTTACACAATTCTTTGCGTATAAATACCATTTTTTTATACAGTCAACAGATACAAGTATTATATAGAAATTTAATCTTAGTGTCAATGAATTAGCCGTCATATTTCGACAATTTTTTAAGAAATTTTTAACAATTCTCCATTGTTCTCGATTAACATCAATCTTAGCGTTTTTGAAAATTTATATCATTTCATAAGGCAAAATTCGATGTTAATTATCTTCC
>CAZQGE010000063.1:0-6942 GCA_964592815.1 uncultured Bacteroidaceae bacterium
AAGTTGCTTATACTCGTTTTCTCTGCCGTAATTTTTAAGATATGCTTTTACTTTTTCATCAGTACGCCACACAGAACTTAAACACGCACTTTCTGTTGTCATAACGTCAATGCCATTTCTGTATTCAACAGAAAGAGCGTCAATGCCTTCACCAACAAATTCCAAAACTGCATTTTTCACAAAGCCTTTTTCAAAAACTGCGCCGATTAAAGCAAGTGCAATATCTTGCGGACCAACACCTTTTCTGACTTTTCCGCTAAGTTCGACAGCAATAACTCTAGGGTAATTTATGTCATAAGTGCGTTTAAGCAGTTGTTTTACAAGTTCAGGTCCACCTTCACCAATAGCAATAGTTCCCAATGCGCCATATCTTGTATGGCTGTCACTTCCCAAAATCATTTTGCCACAACCAGCAAACATCTCACGCATATAGCTGTGTATAACAGCAACGTTTGCAGGAACAAAAATTCCGCCGTACTTTTTTGCTGCCGACAAACCAAAAACGTGGTCGTCTTCGTTTATTGTGCCGCCAACCGCACAAAGGCTATTGTGGCAGTTTGTCAAAACGTATGGCAAAGGGAACTCTTTAAGTCCGCTTGCTTTAGCTGACTGAATAATGCCGACATAAGTTATGTCGTGAGAAGCCATAGCGTCAAAGCAAATTTGCAACTTTTCATTATTTCCGCTTACATTGTGCGAAGACAAAATACCATACGCAATAGTTTTTTTGCTGTCACCTAAAATATTTTTCTGTAAAATTTCATCTTGTGACAAAAGTTTTCCATTATAGTAAAACATTGGTTTGTCGAATATTTGTAGCATAATAACCTCATTATAAATATTTAAGATATTATATAATAATCGACATTTTTAGTCAACGAAATAGGAAAATTAACACCATTATGTGAATTTCAATAAAAAAAAGCCGACAACTTAAAATAACTTGTCGGCTTAAAAATTGCAATATTTCAATTCATTTTTCAGGCAAATTTATCAGTTAAAATTAAACGTTTTCGAGTTAAATTTTAACAAAAATACTTAAAAACTATATTATTTGAGGGGTAATTATTTTTTTGGTTTCTTTTTATCTTCTGGGGTATAAGTTTCAACAATCACAAAAGGACACTTTTTTCTGAAACCGCTCAAAACCTTTTCAGATTGAATGTCGTTGAGATTAAGTTTGATACTTTGAATTCCGTCAGCTTCATTTACGCTGTTATATATTATTGTAACAAGTCCATTTTTGGAATTTTGCTTAATTCCCTCAATGTTATCATATTTTAGTCTGTCACAGAAAAAACCTAAAACTATTATAAATTCTTCTTCATCAAATCTATAAAAGCTGTTGAACAACAACATTAAACCTGAAAAAATTATAATCAATGCTGCTGCAAGTGATACACCCGCAACAGGTACTGAACGCGCGTCAATGACAATTACGTCTGCAAGCATAACAATGTCCAATATTGTAACTGCAATGCAAAGCAAAATAGCGCATATAATTAGAGCGCTTTTCCACCACCCAAAATTCATTCTTTGTTTCATTTCAAGTTATCTCCATTAGTATTGTTATCGTATTCGTCTTCAATGTTATTTTGTCGATAACCATACTCTATAGTTTCTACAACAGTTGTCGGGTCTGTATAGAACGAATAGCCTTTTGTTTTATAATAACCAACCAACTCAACCGTGCGCAGCAAGAAATAATACGTTGCGGGAACAAGTATTGTCATCAACCCAAAGGTTACAACTCCAAATCCTGCCGAGAACAAGTATGAACATGCAAAAGTTATAAAATAGGCTTTGAAAAAACCTCTGAAATTTGATTTCACAAACGTAAAACTTCTTGAAAAAGCTGTGAATACTCTTTCTTCTGGGTGGAACAACATTCTTGGCAACCAACCAGAAAGCAAACAAGCTCTCAAAGAAATTATAAATAGGCTAAGCAACAACATAAATGGCAATGCAAATATTCTCATCGCCGCATATAAGCCGTAACCAATTCCAAACAGCAAGCCGAAAATCAATGCGTCTACGGGCAAAACAACCAACAATCTTGCTCCCGAATATCTCAAAGCATTTTTGAAGCACATTGCCAAATTGCTTGCAAGTCCAATTTTAAGGTTTGACGACATAATTTTATTTATTATATCTGCAATAGGATAGTACGCAAGTCCAGAAACAAAGACGTAAAAGACATAGATAAAAATTAGTCCTATGCAAAGTCCGGCGAGTACCCCTGAATTTTGAGCCACAGCCGCCATCAAATTTTTGAAGCCTATCAAGAAATCATCAACCAAAGATTTTATTCCCGTTCCATTGTCCAAAAAATTATTGATGGTATCTTTTAATCCATTGAATGCCGAAACAACTTCTGCATCAAGTGCAAGTGCGTTGTACGTTGGCACAAAAACTATTGCTCCAACAGCAGCAACAAGCAGCAAACAAATCATCAGCCAAACAACTATCTGAACTATATAGCCTGTGTTAGAAAACAATATTGATAACGCATTCTTAAATTCCATAATCCCTCACTTTGCTCGGTTGTTAACCTTTTCTTTTGTTATTTCCGAAACCCTTTTTCCAAATGCTCACGTTTACCAAGTCAACTCTTTCAGCGCCCGTAACTTCATAAAAGAGAGAATACATAAGCGTAATGAAAAACGGTATCATAACTGTGTACATAACTCCGTCGAGCACCGTTCTTGCCACCATAATTTCCAATTTTGAAAAGCCCACTACTGCGCCTGCAATTCCAATGGCTGTTGCGCTTAAAACAAACGGAATAAGCACAATAAAGATTGATAAAGCGGTTTTGGATACGTGTCCTGTAATCTGACGCCAAGCCATTTTGAAAGCGTCAGCGGGTTTATAACCTGTATGAAGCATAAACGGTGGAAACAAAATTGTAGTTGCAAAAAACATCAAAATTATATATGAGTTTAAGAAATAAAACAACAAAGACACAAACAACCAAACTTGAGGATATGGTATTATGGTTGCCCACAAATAATATATTGCTGTCAAAATTAGGTTTATAACTTCACTTGCAACGCACACAATCACCAAGTAAAGCAACGCGCTTAAAAAGTTAAAGTTTATGCCAGTAACAGCTTTTTTCACACTCAGAGTAAAGTCACCAATACGCATATGCCTGTCAACAACACCGATAAGTATGCTGACAGCAAAAACAATCAAAACTATACCAACTATTCCAACGTAGAAATAGTCATACGGCAAATTGCGCATTTGTATATACATAGCTGAAAAACTTTCTGAGTTTATATCTTTGTATTGAAATAAGAAATAGAAAGTGCTTGACGGCGACAACAAAAATGGCAACAGTAAAGACGGTATGACAGAAATAAGTGTCAGATATGTTCCTTTGTCTATAAAATATTTTATTGCAGACTTAAACACTTTCATATTACTTCTTAAAACATATTCAACTTATCTTGAAGTTTTGCGAGTTTATCTTCCGCTTTTTCAAGTTTAGATTTTTCGTTATCAACCAACTTTTGAGGTGCTTTTGAAACGAATGCTTTGTTTGTCAACAAATTTGTTGTTTTTTCGATTTCAGCTTTTGTCTGTTGAATTTCTTTGTTGATGCGTTCTTTTTCTTTTTCGACGTCAACGAGGTCACCAAGCGGAACAAGAATTTCTGCATCGTGAGTAACAATAGCCGTAACGGTTTCAGAAACTTCAGATTTGTCTTTTATAAATTTAACAGATGAAATACCAGCAAGTTTGTCAAGGAATTGTGACATACCGCCAAGGAAAACTTCATCTTTTGCGATAATGTACGCACTAAATTTTCTGCCCAATTCAACGTTCTTTTCATTACGCATATTTCTTATTGCAACAACAATTTCTCTAAGTCCTTCAAACTGTTTTTCTTGCTTGCGAAATACATACTTTTTGTTGTAAGCAGGCCAATCTTGAGCCATCAAAACTTTGCCACTTTCAGCATATTTGCCATAGATTTCTTCTGTAATATACGGAATAAACGGGTGCATCAGTTTAAGTATGTCCGTAAGAACGTAAGTTAACATTGCAATAGCGTGATTGTGTGTTTTTTTGTCAGAGCTATAAAGCATAGGCTTGCTTATTTCAATATACCAATCACAAAATTCAGACCACGTAAAGTCGTATAATTTGGAAGCCGCCAAGCCAATTTCGTACTTATTCAAGTTTACAGTAACTTCCCTAATTACGTCATTCAATCTTGTAAGTATCCACTTATCCGCGCTGTTCAAACGTGTCGGAAAAGACAAATCATCGTCTTCTTTTATGTTCATAATGACAAAACGTGACGCATTCCAAAGTTTGTTTACAAAGTTACGGCAACTTTCAATTTTGCTTTCCGTAAATCTTGTATCGCTTCCAGGCGCAATTCCAGTTGCAAGCGAAAAACGTAGTGCGTCAGCTCCGTACTTGTCAATAATTTCCAACGGGTCAATTCCGTTGCCAAGGCTTTTTGACATTTTTCTTCCCTGACTATCGCGGACAATACCGTGGATAAGCACCTCACTAAACGGCGGTTCTCCCATAAATTCCAAGCCGCTGAAAATCATTCTAGCAACCCAAAAGAAAATTATATCGTATGCCGTTACAAGCACACTTGTAGGATAGAAATATCCAAGATTTTTGTTTTTTCTTGGAAAGCCTAACGTGCTGAATGGCCAAAGTGCAGAACTGAACCAAGTATCCAAAACGTCTTCATCTTGACGCATTTTTCCACCGCACTTTGGACAAGTATCAACCATATTTTTTGACACAACCATTTCACCACAATCGTCGCAATAGTAAGCAGGAATGCGGTGTCCCCACCAAAGCTGACGTGAAATACACCAGTCCTTAATGTTTTCCATCCAGTTAAAATATGTCTTTTCAAAGCGTTTAGGAATAAACTCAATCTTTTTGGTTTTTACAGCTTTTATGGCAGGTTCTGCCAAAGGTTGCATTTTAACAAACCATTGTTTTGAAACAATAGCTTCAACAGTTTCTCCGCAACGGTAGCATTGACCGACATTGTGAGCATAAGGCTGAATTTTTTCAAGATAACCTTGCTGTTTCAAGTCTTCAACAACCGCCTTTCTTGCGGTAATTCTGTCCATACCTTGATATTTGCCAGCGTTTTCATTCATCAATCCGCCGTCATCAATAACTCTTATAATAGGCAAATTATGTCTAAGTCCAAGTTCAAAGTCGTTGGGGTCGTGGGCAGGAGTAATTTTTACTGCGCCCGTACCAAAACCAATTTCAACGTAATCATCGGCAACAACAGGAATAATTCTGTCCGTCAACGGCAAACGCAACATTTTGCCAACGTATTTTGCCATTTTTTCGTCTTTTGGGTTGACTGCAACCGCCGTATCACCCAACATAGTTTCAGGACGTGTTGTTGCAATAGTTACAAAATCGTCTTCTCCAACCACGGGATAACGGTAATACCAAAGATTTGATTGTTGTTCTTCATATTCGACTTCTGCGTCAGACAAAGCAGTTTTGCAATGTGGACACCAGTTAATAATTCTATCCCCACGATAAATCAAACCTTTTTTATAATACTTTATGAAGGCTTCTTTTACTGCGTTAGAACAATTTTCGTCCATAGTAAACGCTTCTTTTGACCAATCGCAAGACGTGCCTAAGCGTTTTAACTGTTCAACAATTCGTCCACCATATTGTTCCTTCCATTCCCAAGCTCTTTCCATAAAACCGTCTCTACCTACGTCGTTTTTAGAAAGACCTTCTTTTCTCATTTTATCAACAATCTTGACTTCGGTTGCAATAGACGCGTGGTCAGTTCCAGGCAACCATAAAGCCTCGTATCCGCTCATTCTTTTGAACCTTATAAGTATATCTTGAATGGTTTGATTGAGAGCGTGCCCCATATGCAACTGTCCCGTAATATTGGGAGGTGGCATCATAATAGTGAAAGGTTCTTTTTCGCTGTTTGGATGCGCTTCAAAATATTTTCCATCCATCCACATTTTATAAATGCGTTTTTCAAATTCGGGATTGTAAATTTTGTCCATTTGTTCCATTTTTATCTCCAAGTTCAGTATTAAGTCAGTTTTATCCAATATATGTAGTGCCTTTTTCAGCAACGATTTTTTCGTCTTCTTCTTTTACGCTGTCAGCAGTAGCGGCTTGTCTTTCGCCTTTTTCAATGTTTAATATTTGTTTTACAATATCAACCAAATAGTTGATGCCTGCGGCATAACTCAATGCAATACCCCACGCCAAAATGCCCCAGTCGGCACACAAAACGTAAGGGTGAAAGAATGATAAAAATATGCCGAGTGAAACTGTAACAGATGAAATTTTACCAAGCCAGTTAGCCTTTACAGTTGCGCCTTTTTTGATGACGATAGGTGATGCAATAATCATCATAAGTTCTTTTGCCAAAAGCAAAATTACGAAGGCATAGTGTACATACCAACCACCAGTAAATGCTGCAAACTTTGCGCCCAAAGGTGTAAGCCCCGTGCAAAGTGACAAACAAAACAGAACAGAAATATGCATAAATTTATCAGCAAAGGGGTCAAGTGCCATTCCAATTCCACTTTGCATATTGAATTTTCTCGCAATCCAACCGTCAACCAAATCGGAAGCGGCAGCAACGCAAAACACACCCAAGCCAACGTAAAACAACGTCAAATCTGCTCTAACACCTGCAAGTGCAATCAAAGTTACAAAAGCAGGAACGCACAAAATTCTAAAATATGTTATCAAATTTGGAATTGTCCACAAATCTTTTTTATTTAGCTGTCCCATCATACCTTTTGCCATAGTTTATTAAACCTCTATTGCATAAAATTTTATAATATTATACCACCTACCAAAGTTTAAGTAAACAAATATAAGAAACATAAACACAATATTGTATATATTAAAGCAATATTTTGAATATAAAAATCGACATTTTTATAATTT
>CAZQGE010000064.1:0-6800 GCA_964592815.1 uncultured Bacteroidaceae bacterium
AGCGGGATCAAAACCGACTCGTCTGTCCGGAACATATCCGTCATGCTCTCGCCCCTCGCTTTTTTATTTTTATATTTTCGACCTTAACATTTAATTTTCTGTGTGATATAATATTTCAAAATTGATATATAAGGGGATATATGGAAAATTTTTATTCGTTCGATTTGGAGTTTTCTGAACAAAAACATTACGTCAACGCAAAACTTCAAAAGATAACAAATTACGTTTCATCTTTTATTTATTCAAATTGGTTTTTTGCTCTGCTGGTTGCAGTTATAGTTTTAAGTTGGCGCTTCCAACTTCCAGAACTCGCATTTGCTTACGTCACCGTAACAATAGTCTTAGCTTTGTGTTTTTTGGACGACGTTTCACCACTTATAAGTTGTTTTTTGGTGATAACCTTTATTTTCCCCGTGGGTGTAAAAATTACTGATTACTTACACTTAATAGCGTTTTTAATACCAATAATCGGTGCATTGGTTTACCATATCATATTTTTTAGACCTAAAAAATTTGTGCTTGGTAAGTTGTTTTATCCTCAAATTGCAATATCTTTAGCATTGGTTTTCGGTGGTTTAGGTAGCAGTTTGTTGCCAAGTCAATACGCACACGGCTTAGGGCAAATTTTGCAACTTGGCTTTTTGTTGCTTTTTTTATATCTGTTTATGACAAACTATATGTCAATAAGAAAAGGCGAACAGACTGAGTATTTTGCAAAAATGTTGATAGCAACGGGGTTGGTTTTGACACTTGAAATGCTCATCTTTATGTTCTGCAACGATAAACCGTTTTTGGAAATTAAACATGATGAAATTGACTTAGGCGCAATCAGTAGTAATGGTGCTGCAACTGTAATAATGCTTGCTATTCCCTTCTCATTTTATATGATGGTAAAGCACCCACAAAAAAGCATTTTTTACGCAATATTGACTGTGTTGCAATACTTCGCGCTCTTTATAACCTACAGCAGAGGCGCAATATTGTTTGCAGTAATAACATCGCCTATGAACATAATTTATACCTTTGCAGTAAGCAAAAACAAAAAGCATATTGCATTATCATACGGAATAATTTTTGCCTTTGCAGCTTTAGTATATTTCTGTTTAATGGATAAAATCAACGACTTAATTTTAGGACTTTTCAACGTCAGAGGTTGGGGTTCGCTTGAAGAAATTTCTTCGGGTAGAATGAGTATATTCAAAGAAGCGTGGCAATGTTTTGCTGATTTCCCAGCTTTCGGTGTGGGGATAGGTTACGTCGGAATCAATTACACGCCAGGAAATAGTGGTGTATTTTGGTTTCATTCAACCTTCTTTCAAGTCATCGCTTGCACAGGTGTTTTTGGATTGTTGCTTTACCTATATTCTTATTTTGGACGTTTCAAAATAATATTTACAAACATCAAAAACAGTCCTTTTAATGCATTCGTTTTGTTTGCATTTATCGGATTTGAAGGTTATTCGCTTATAAACAACGGCACATTTTTGGCTATTCCTCTTATGCTTATTGTTACAACTATGACATTTATGGTTGAAAAGGAAAACGCATATCAAAAATTGATAAGCGGCAACGTCTATCGCTATAATGCTTGCAAAACTGCTGAATAAATTTATTGCAACGCATAAAACTTTATACAAAAAGCTAAAAAGAACGGAAAAACCGTTCTTTTTTTGTTCTGATTTTGTGATGCTTTTATACTACACTTTCCGCATTTTAATATTTAATTTTTTCTATTTCCTTTATGTTGTGCGTTTTCTGCTACAACACTTAATCATTTCATCTTGTTTTGTTGAAACTTCCAAGTATCTCTGCACATATCTTCCAAACTTCTTGTTGCAGACCAACCTAGCAACTCTTTTGCAAAATCAGGTGAAGCGTAACAAGCCGCAATATCACCAGGGCGACGCTCAATAATTTTATACGGCAATTCCTTTCCGCAAGCCTTTGAAAACGCATTGACCATATCTAAAACGCTGTACCCAACTCCCGTACCTAAATTTACGGCGGTAGCTTTGAATTTGTCAATATTCTTCAATGCGGCAATGTGTCCTTCTGCGAGGTCCATAACGTGAATATAGTCACGCACACCAGTTCCGTCAGGCGTGTTGTAATCGTTGCCAAATACTCTTACGTAAGGCAGTTCACCAAAAGCTACTTTTGCAACGTATGGCATCAAGTTGTTAGGAATTCCTTTTGGGTCTTCGCCAATCAAACCGCTTTCGTGCGCGCCAACTGGGTTGAAATATCTTAACAACGCAATGTTCCAAGCATTATCCGCGTTATATAAATCACGCAAAATATCTTCAATCATACACTTTGTTTTTCCGTAAGGATTGGTTGCCCTTCCCACCTCGCATTGTTCGTTTAATGGCAAAATTTCGGGGTCGCCGTAAACGGTTGCAGAACTTGAAAACACCAACTTTTTGACGTTGTATTCTTGCATAATCTCCAACAAAGTCAAAGTTGACGTCAAATTGTTTCGATAATAAAGCAAAGGCTTAACACAGCTTTCACCAACAGCTTTCAAACCTGCAAAATGAATGACTGCATATATGGAATTTTCAGAAAAAACTTTTTTAAGAAAATCTGCATCGCATACGTCGCCTTCATAAAATTTAACCTTTTTGCCAGTAATTTTTTCTACGTTTTTGACATTCTCAATGCTGCTGTTTACAAAATTGTCAACAGCTACAACGTCAAAACCGTTGTTGAGCAACACTACGTTGGTGTGGGACGCAATATAACCTGCACCACCTGTAACCAAAATTACTTTTTTATCCATATAATTACTCCTTTTTTCCTTATTGACCTTCTTTTTCAATTTTTTTATCTATTGTATTCTGCAAAATCTGCTGAATTTGTTTTATATTTTTGTTTTTATTATGATATATTTTTGCAACGTTAAGTTGCTTTTCTCTAATTTCTTTAAGGTTTTTACTGCTTGCAATTTTAATTAAACATTGTTCAAGTTCAGATTTTGACGTTGCACACATAGCACATTGATTTCTCAGCAAAAAATCAATGGACGCCACGTTCTTAGGACCGTAAGCTAAAAGCGGTTTACCCGAACTTAAACTGTCTGCAATCTTGGTTGAAAAAGAATATTTAACACCTTCAATGCTTTCAGCATCAAAGGCTTCAACGTGCAAAAGCACGTCGCTTTGTTCCATTGTCTTTTTAACTTCCGAATATTCGAGCCTACCCTTATAATTCAATGCTTCAACGTTCTTTATATTATCCAAAATCCAAGCTCTATCCTCAGCTGTATAAACAGAAAAATCGATAGCAAGTTTCTTTTCTCTTATTATGTTTGCAATGTCAATAATAGACTTATACCTGTTCCAGCTTATATTTCCAACAAACGACAATTTTATAGGGTCGCAAAAATCTCTTTGTATAAATTCAGTCATTGAACTTGTTGTATAAAGTGTTTCACACTTAACGCCAAATTCAAGTTCGTAATCGTGTGCCATAAGTTCTGTCAAACACACGTTTTTTGATGAACTAATCAACTTTTTTGTAACTCTTTTGTAAATCTTATGGTTAAGTTTTCCAATTGCGCCCAAGTCCATATTCTTGCTGAAATAAAAGTCGTCCACCCAATAGCACACTATTGGTGCGCAACAAAACTTTGAAACCCACATTGCAATTTTCAAACTAAAAACCGCGTCGCTTCCATAAAAGAATATTACGTTTGGAGAAAAGTCTTTTAGCCAATTCTTCAATGCCTTAGTTTTCCAAGTGTTAAGACCCCACGCTAAATTTCTAAGTAACCTAACAAGTGGTTTTTTTGCTGAATTGTTGCCATAAACTGCCTTTTCTGCTTCATTTTGACTTTTTGCAGTTTCTTTTTCAATTTTTGAACCTGCTTTTTTAAGTCTTAATACTGAGTCTTTTATATCAAAATCAGTAACCCTAAAATAATTATCGCAAAAGTCTGCATCAGGTATATCTTTGTGGAAAAAAAGTTGGGCAATATTATCTTTGTCGCACCAGTTAAACAACTCCGACATAGTTCTGCCGTTGTTATTTGTGCTCAACATTGCGTTATGTGAAATAATCAAAATTTTGTTTTGTTGTTCCATATTCACCAACTTATCCGTTTTTAATTTGGTATCATTATTTAAGTCTATTTTTTGACTTAAGATTTTGTTTTGAGATTTCATTTTGTCTTATGTTTTAACTTTTTTACTTTATTTTGACTTAAGATTTCTTGTGTTGTCTTTTTGGTTTTAGCTCCCCTTTTACTTTGACAAAGTTTCCTTCAATTTTGCAACAACTGTTTCACTTGCTCTGCCTGCGTTTGGCGCATATATTGATTTGAATTCTAAAGTCTTTTCCGACGCTTCTTTTATGTTCAAACTTTGAATATTTTTAAGCAATTCCTGTTCATTTTTGCAAACATTGCAAGGCAGACTTTTGTGCATATCCAAATAAAGTCCTCGCTTTTCAGCATAAGTTTCTAAGTCGTACGCAAAACAAAGCATAGGTTTTCCAGTTATGCAGTAGTCAAAAAACATACTTGAATAGTCACTGACAAGCATATCTGAAGCAATAATCAAATCAGATAAATACGGATAATCTGAAACGTCAATTACGTTTTTGAAATTGCTTGCATTTAATAATTTTGCTACCTCGTAATGCGCCCTAAAAAGAATAACATAATTGTCGCCCAACGTTTTTTGCCAATTTTCAAAATCCATTGGAATATCCAAAACGCATTGATTTTGCTCATCTCTTTGATACTCCCTAAACGTTGGGGCATAAAGAATTGCAATTTTATCCTGTTCAATGCCGATTTTTTTTCTAAATTCAGTTTTGTCCGTTTGTTTGGTAAAGACGTCATTTCTAGGCAAATCACATTCCAAGATATTTTTTCTTTCTACGTTGAAAAGTCTTTCAAAAATTTCCGCATCGTAACCGCTTTGAGCTGTCATAATATCAATTTTAGAATCACCTTTTGTTTGAAATGCGCCCTTATCTGCAGAGTTTTCTTCCTGACAGATTTTTTTGAGTGGCGTACCGTGCCAAGTATTCACTTGAATTGTTAATTTCTTTTTGAATGAAAGTCCTCGTTCAACACCTGAATTTGTAATCCAAACTTTTGCTTTTAAGGCATAGATTATAAACTTGGGTGTGTCAATTTTGATTTTTTTACCTCTTTCACCAATATCAAATTTTTCAGGATTTCTAAATGCCCAAATAAGTTTATAATCTTTGAAAAAATCGTCATTGATTATTTGGTCATAGAGTGCTTTTGGGCTGTCGTCAAATTTCTTTCCGCCAAACGAAACAAATAAAATAGTTTTTTTGTCAATTTTAACAAACAACGACAAAAAGCGAATACAGTTTGTTCCAACAAAATAAAATAGTTTATATGCCCATTGATGAGTTTTTATAAAGTTAATTATTTTCTGCATTTTCAAGTTCCTTTATTTTCTCGCGCAAATCGCTGCTGCTTATTCCTTGTGTATAATCGAAATATATAATTTTGACGTCAGTATTTTCAAAATATTTTTCATAAGCCTGAAACCGTGGAGTGTTTTTGTAGTCCGAACCTACAAAAAGCATATCATAATGATAAATTTCATAAGCCTCAGAATCTTCTTTTTGCGACTCAACAACCATATCCACATATTTGCAGCTTCTTAAAATTTCGCACCTGTTTTCATACGGAATGATGACAGTTTTACCCTTATGAGACGCATCTCTATGCACACCAACAATCAAAAAATCGCAATACTTTTTTGCTTGTCTAATAAGATTTAAGTGTCCTATATGGAACATATCAAACGTCCCGCTCAAATAACCGATTTTCATTTTGGGCTTTTTTTCTAAAGTCGCGCTGTCGAGTTTATATTCATAGCTTTCCAACCCAAATTTGTGGCTGTCTGCATTATATCTGTCAATTACGTTCTTGAATACGCTGTCGTATTCGGGAATAAACAAAGTTTCTCTTGCAAACGTTTTTTCAACAATTTGCTTGCTTATATCTTCAACTTTGTCAAGGTCTGTAACTCCACCATGAAAGCAAGTGCCTTTTATGCTACCAGGCGAACACTCCAAAATTCTGTTTTTATAGCCAGATTTTTCAAGTTCAATATTGACGCTTTCCACAAATCTTGAAACGCTTGCTTTAGTTGCGGAATATAACGCATAAAACGGTGACGAAATTCTTCCTGCTATTGACGACATAATACCAAAATAAAAATCCGATTTTGACGCTATTCTATCATAAAATAACTTAACGACTTTTATTGGTGTTAAAGCGTTAATTTTGAACATCCAGTCTATTTCTTCAGTCTTTATTTCATCAAACAAACATAGACGTCCAATTCCTGCCGTAACAAAAACTGCATCAACGTCGTTTTTGATGAGCTTCAAATCTTCAAATTCTTGATTTGATAAATTGTTATGAATAAAAACTATTCTATTGTCATAAATCAAAGGCTCATTTTTGTCAAAAATGTAAATCCTTTTGTAGCCTTGCGCTAAAAGTTGACCTACAATTCCTGCGCCAACACCCCTGCTTCCACCAATAACCAAAGCATTCATCAATTTATCATCTCCTCCAAAACTTGGACAATTTCAACGTAACTTTTTTTTCTGTCAAATTTATCTTCAGCCCATTTTCTGTTGTTTTGTCCACATTGATTTCTAAATGCGACATCTTCTGCAAGTTTCTTTATTGCCTCCGCAACACCTTTGACATCACCGTTTTCAGCATTTAAGCCCAAACCTAGTTCGTCCACAGCGTCACGATATTCTTTGCATTGTTGCGTGTTAAGAACTGCTATCCC
>CAZQGE010000065.1:0-6147 GCA_964592815.1 uncultured Bacteroidaceae bacterium
ATCGACATTTATATACTTTTCAACCTTATACTGACACAAGTTTTTCTTTTATTTCAAGTATGAGAACAAAAAAAAATTTTTAAGACATAAAAAATGTATTATTTAAGCGTAAAAATACATATTAAAAAATAAAATAGGCACAAAAAAACGGACTTTTATAGTCCGTTTTAACGTATAATCATTTGCTTTTTAGCTTAAAAATTCAAGAACATCTTGCGGTGTTGAAAGAATATATTTTGCATTATGTTCTTCAAATTCCGCTCTATTTCCGTAACCCCACAAAATTGCCATAGTATCAATGCCACATTCTCTTGCGCCGTCAATGTCATATTTTCTATCGCCAATCATCAAAATTTGTGACCTATCTTCAATTTTCAAGTTTTCAATTACGTATTCAATTACAAGAGCTTTTGTATCTCTTGACAAGTCGGTTTCTGCACCACCTACAAAGTCAAAATACTTGTGAAAGCCAAAGTAATCAATGATTTTATCGGTAAATACAATAGGCTTTGAAGTTGCAACTGCCAAACTTTTTCCTTTATCCTTTAAGCCCTTCAAAAGCATTTCAACACCATCAAACATTTTGCAGTCCATCCAGCCTTCTTTTTCATAAAGACCGCGATAGAACACCAAAAACTTTTCAGCTTCCTCAGGGGTTACGCCAAAGTTTTCTTTCATTCCTACACGAAAAGGAGGCCCTATCATTTTATGCAAAATTTCATCGGTATAGCTAAATCCGAATTTATCAAGTGCATACGCTATACATTTTTTAATTCCGCTTTGCGTATCACATAAAGTGCCATCTAAATCAAAGAATATGTATTTATAATTTTTCAATTATTTTTCCTCTTTTCAAAATTGAAGCGTCTTTCGACGCTCAATATTTTTTTATATTATATGCTCCAAAAGTTCTTGTCTTGTCCCGCTGAAAAGTTCAAACATTGGAATATCAACAATAGTTCTCGCTCCTCTTTCGCCCTTTGCAAACATTCTTACATTTGCTCTCACAAAATTCATAAGCACGTTCGCTGTAAAATCTGGGTTGCTGTCAAGTTTCAATGAAAATTCCAAACTATCCGCCGTTTCATTGCTTATTCCCGAACGCATAACAAAACCGCCGTGTGGCATTCCTCTGTGATTTTTTTCAAATTCTTCATCAGTAATAAAATGAACAACTGTGTCATAATCAGAAAAATAGTTTGGCATAGTTTTTATTTGTCTTTCAATTTCAGTTTTGTCAGCATTTTCGGCAACAACCAAAAAACATTCTCTCAAATGCTTTTCACGCGTGGTAAGATTTCCACCTTTCCCAGCTCGCGTAAGTTCCAAAGCATTTTCCTTTGGAATTGTATATTGTATGCCTTTCAAAACTCCGTTTATTTTTCTAATTGCTTCAGAGTGTCCTTGCGATACACCCTTTCCCCAAAACGTTTGAGTATTCCCGTCAGGCAAAACTCCTTGAAATACCGTTCTCATAAGAGAAAACAAACCTGGGTCCCAACCGATGCCAACAAAACTCAAATGTCCGCTTTCAGTTGCTGCTTTTTCCATATTAGTAACATATTCAAACATTTTTGCGTGGGTATCAAAGCTGTCAACCGTATTAAAAGATTTTGCCATTTTAAGTCCCAAAGAAGTCAAATCGTTTGCAGAACCCGTGCACAATGCCAAAACGTCAATTTTATCCTTAAAATTTTCCAAATCATCTTGACGATAAAACTTTGTGCCGTAAGGTGACGACATTGTTTCAGGGTCACGTCTAGTAAAAACGCCCACTATTTGAATGTCTTGTGAGTTGACTGCGATTTTTTCACACGCTCTGCCAAGATTGCCATATCCTACAACTGCAAATTTTATCATAAGTGCCTCCATAGCTAAATATAAAAAAATAATAACTCAATTAACCGCTTTTGACAAGTAAGTGAAAAAACTTTTATCAAAATGTCATAATTTTTAGATTTTCACCAAAATTGAATGATATTGCATAAGTTGTAAAGGTTAAAAAAACAAAAACTAGTCAATACTACGGGATATGGATATGGTAAAACGCGGAGAACTTTATTATGCAGATTTAAGCCCTGTTGTGGGCAGCGAACAAGGCGGAGTGCGTCCCGTTTTGATTGTGCAAAACGATGTCGGAAATAAATATAGTCCGACAATTATTGCTGCGGCAATCACTTCACAATTAGACAAAGCAAAACTACCTACACACATACAAATTCCAGCCGAGCAATACGGACTTCCAAAAGATTCCGTAATACTTTTAGAGCAAATAAGAACGATTGATAAAAAACGTCTTAAAGAAAAAATCGGCGAACTTCCGCCGAATATGATGTCAAGAGTCAATGAAGCATTGCTTGTTTCGCTAGGTTTTTTTGAAACTTAAAATTAAATTTATAAGCTATTCAAAGCTATAATATCATCAATTACACTTGGAATTTGATTTATAATATCATCTACCGTATGAGAAAACTCATTGGTTTTGCTGTTCTCAGCGCATTGTCCCAAGATATAGCAACCTGCAACAGCAGACAAAAGCAGATTTTTTGAAAAGCCAGCCAATCCCAAAATTATCCCGTCCAAAACGTCGCCACTTCCACCTTTTGCCAATTTAGAATTACCAAAATGACATTTATAAACTGCCTTTCCGTCAGAAATTGTGGTTACGTAATTTTTCAAAACTACAACGGCATTATGTTGTTTTGCATATTCTAAGCATATTTTTTCAGCATTTTCAATCACGTTTTCTGCGGACGTGTCAACAAGTTTTGCCATTTCACCTATATGCGGAGTTAAAATCGCTCTGTTATCAAAATCAAATTCCCTAGTTTTTGCAAGCGCGTCAGCGTCAATGATAATATTGCAATTTGAGTTCTTTAATAAATAATTCACAATCTTGTCTGCTTCACCGTCAGCCATACCCATTCCGATTGCAAAAGTAGCATTCTTTTTTACTAAATTTTCAAATTGCGTTCTGTCAAAAACTATGCTTTTTCCATTCGTTTTAAGCGGATAGATTGCCGAATATCTTACTTTTGAATAAAACGCATTTGCAAGAAATTCAGGCACAGCCAAAACACTTGTTCCTATCCCTGAAAGCATTGATGCCTTTCCAAGTCCAACTAAAATTTCTGCCAAAGCATCTGCCGAAAACTGTGGCGCGCCAACATAATTAGAACTACCGCCAACTACTATACCTTGCCCAAAATCCGACTTGTTCTTTGTTTGGTCACGCGCTACAAAAATTGGTTTTATCATTTCAAAAACTTGTTTTTTGTCAATCTTCATAACTGCTTTCAAACGCCCCTTCTTCAAACAATAAACCTATAACTTTTGAAATTACAGTTGATGAATACCCTTTTTGATAAAGATAAGAACCAACTTTGCCATTATCGCAAGGTTTAATCTTTTTTTGTTTTGTATATTTTTCCGCAATTTTCAAAGCTACGTCAGTTTCTTCTTCATCAGAAAATAAGTCGTGTAGTGCATTTTGCGCAAGCAATGCGTCAACACCTTTTTCGGTTGTCAATTTGTATAGCATTTTTTTTGCGCCTATTTTCTTTTTATAGCTCTCAACGAATGCTTTTACATATTCATCATCATCTATATAGTGATAGACTTTTGCCCTTTCTACTGCATTTTCAACTTCATTTTTGTGATAACCTTTTTTATATAGGCGTTCAACGACTTCTTTTTCTGAACGCGGACAAACGGCAAGATATTTGAGCGCTACTTCATACGCCTCATTATACCTTTCCATAAATTCAAAATTTTGGTTTTCACAATTTTGGTTTTCACAATTTTCTAAAAATTCAAAATACATATCACTCTCTTTTCAAATTATAGCTGTGTATTTTGCAAAATCATAATTGTTTTTATTATATCTTTCCTATTTTGCAAAATTACGTTTAATTTACAATATTGTAGCACAGAAAAAGTCAAAATAAAAGGCTTTTGATTTTTTCAAAAGCCTAATAGTTTTATAAATTATAAACCTTATTTTTTGATGTGATAAACCCAACCGAACTCATCGTCATAGCGTTCTGTTTGAATGCCTGTGAGTTTGTCGTAAAGCCAAGCGGTAATTTTGCCCATTTCGCCGTTGTTGATTGTCATAACCAAATCTTTATATGCAATGGTGCCGACAGGAGAAATAACAGCAGCTGTGCCAGTTCCAAAGGCTTCGTTTAACTTACCATTTTTATAAGCGTCAACAACTTCTTGAATTGTGACGTGGCGTTCTTCAACATTATAGCCGTATTTACGCAAAATATTAAGTGCGCTATCACGCGTAATTCCACGCAAAATTGAGCCGTCCAACATTGGAGTAACAACAGTTCCGTCAATGACAAAAGCCATATTCATAGCTCCGACTTCTTCAACGTATTTCTTTTCTGCTCCGTCAAGCCAAAGCACTTGGTCATAACCCTTTTCTTTTGCACGTTCGCCAGCAAGCAATGAGCAAGCATAGTTACCCATACATTTTGCTTCGCCTGTGCCACCCTTAGACGCTCTTGTAAGTTCGTCCTCAACAATAAGTTTTGTGGGTTGCAAGCCGTTTGCATAGTAGCTTCCAACAGGTGAAAGAATTATTGTAAGCAAAAATCTCTTTGAGGGGTGAACACCCAAGAAAGGTTCTGTGCCAAACATAAATGGACGAACGTAAAGCGATGTACCTGGCAAAGTTGGAATCCATTCTTCCTCCAATTTTACAAGTTCAACAAGCCCTTCAAGAGCTTTGTCAATGTCAAACGTCGCCATACAAAGACGTTCTGCACTTCTGTTCATACGGACAAAGTTGTCACGTGGACGGAACATCGTTATTTCGCCCTTAGGATTTTTGTAGGCTTTAAGCCCTTCAAATATTCCTTGACCATAGTGCAAAGAACAGCAAGCGGGGTTGATTTTGAAATCATCGTAAGGCACGATTTCCATTTCTTGCCAGCCACCTTTGGCTGCGTCGTACTCCCAAGTGAGCATATGGTCAGTAAAGAATTTTCCGAAACCGAGTTTTGAAAAATCAGGTTTTTGTTTTCTTTCTTTAACCAATGTAATTTTCATTTTTTCTCCTTCTTGTCGATAAATTCGGCTAAATTTATTTGTTTATATTTTGTACCTAAAATGTTATATCTTATATTTCCGCAAGTCAAGGCAGAAATCTCTTGCAGCAACTTGTCGCAATTTTCGGCATCAACGTATAAAAGTGCTGAAACTTCGTTTTCATAGACGACATTTTTCAACACAACGCCTTGCCTTATGCAATAATTTTGCAATAGTGCAAAAGTTGCATAATCTGCAATGACTTTAACTTCACAACACAAGACTTTTTGTGAAATTTGTGCTTTTTTTATTACGTCACAAACAGCATCTGTGTATGCGCGAGCAAGTCCGCCTGTACCAAGTTTTATGCCACCAAAGTAACGAGTAACAACAACTGCCGTGCCGTACAAGTCCTGCTTTTTTATAACTTCAAGCATAGGTTGTCCAGCCGTCCCAGATGGTTCGCCATCGTCTGAAAACTTTGAAAAGTTGCCTAACAAATCACCTGTGTAGGCATAACAATTGTGAGTTGCGTCAGAATATTTTTTTCTTATTTCAGCTACAAAATTTTCAGCTTGCTCGCCGTATATCTCACCTTTCAAGGTTGCAATAAATTTCGAGCGTTTGATTTCAGTTTCTGAAACAAAAGTACCATCAGCAAACTTGTAAAAACTCACTCTATTGTCACCTTATAGTAGTTTTTCTTGCCTTTTTGCAAAACAAATCCGTTTGCAATTTGGCTATCTGTTATGGTTGCCATTATGTCGGTTACTTTTTGATTGTCGATGCAAATTCCGCCGCCTTGAATAAGTCTTTTTGCCTCACCTTTTGACTTTACATTTGCAACTTCACAAAGAATTTCTGCAACAGCCGTGATACCTTTTGCCAAAACTGCCGATGGCATATTCTCGGCGTCACCAGAGAATGCCGCTTTTGCTTTTTGCAAACTTTCGTCAGCGTTTTGTTCTCCGTGTACCATTTTTGTGAGTTCGTAAGCCAAACGCTCTTTTGCGGTATTCATACGCTCGTCATTATATTTTGTTAGTTCAGCAATTTCATCGAGTGGCAAAAATGTCAAAAATCTGAACACCTTTTCAACGTCAACGT
>CAZQGE010000066.1:0-5984 GCA_964592815.1 uncultured Bacteroidaceae bacterium
ATCATTTTTTGTTTAAGCATTGTTTAATATAGATAACTTATAGTTAGTTAAATGGCTTTATTATTAGTCATTTATTATTGCAATTAAGATAAAATCTTGATATAATAAACAATAATATTTAGTTTAGGAGGCATTTATGTCATACGGTATTGACGAAATCGATTTAATTTTTGACGAATTTGAAGAGAAAACTGAAAAAACTTGCACAAATTTTGCTACTGAAATGAAAAACGTCAGAGCTGGACGAGCAAATCAACATATTCTTGATAAGGTTATCGCCGATTATTACGGCACTCCCACACCTATTAACAATATGGCAAATATAACAGTTCCTGAAGCAAGACTTTTGGTTATTTCTCCTTGGGATAAAAGCACGCTTAAAAACATTGAAAAAGCCATTTTAGCAGCTAATATTGGTATAAATCCCAACAATGACGGACAAGTTATCAGATTGGTTTTTCCAGAGCTTAACGAAGAACGCAGAAAAGCTACTGTTAAAGAAATCAAAACTACTGCTGAAAACACAAAAATCGTGCTTAGAAACTGGCGCAGAGACGCTATTGATGAATTGAAAAAACTTCAAAAAGCATCAAGCATCACAGAAGATGATTTGAAAGATTTTACTGCGGATATCGACAAAAGTTTGTCAAAAAAGATAGACGAAATTGAAAACCAACTCAAAAATAAAGAACAGGAAGTTTTGTCGGTCTAATGCTTAAACACGTTGGTTTTATTATGGACGGCAACAGGCGTTGGGCTAAAAAACGTTTGCTACCAAAAGCAGAAGGCTACAACGCAGGTTTAGACGCGCTTAAAAAAGTGACACTTCGCGCCCAAAAATTGGGGCTTGAGGCTGTCACGGTTTATGCGTTTTCAAAAGAAAACTGGAATAGGTCTGATGATGAAATTCAATCGATTATGAAAGCTGTCAAAAAGACAAACGAAACTTTTGACGGCGATTTTAAGATTCGATATATGGGCGACATCTCTGCGCTTGAAGACGACATTGCAAAAACTATTGACGACGTTGAACAGAGAACTGCTCAAAACAAAGGACTTACGCTGAATATCGCCTTAAATTACAGCGGGCGTGACGATATAATTCACGCCGCAAAAATTGCTTGCGACCACGGTGAATTTGTTGAAGACACTTTTGAAAAGCATTTATCAACTTATGGTCTTCCTCCATTGGATATGATTGTTAGAAGCGGGGGAGAACAGCGTTTGTCAGGCTTTATGCTTTATGAATGCGCTTATTCCGAACTTCTGTTTATTGATAAACTCTGGCCCGATATGGACGAAAAGGATATGGATTACATTTTTGAGGAATTTAATCGCAGAGTGCGCAATTTTGGTAAATAAACTGTTTGTCTGAAATGATAAAAATAGGAGTTTTATGTTAAAAAGAATTATAACTGGTGTTACTTTGGTTGCAACTGTATTTGCCGCGATTTTGCTAGCATATTTTGTAAATCCAGTTTTTTTGGATATATATATGTTGCTGTGGATTGCAACTGCTGTATATGAAATGATAAAGTGTTTCAAAAATTCTGGATATACCATTCACAAAACTCCACTAATTCTTATGACTTTGCTCGTGTATCCCGTATTCTATTTGATGGAATTTTATTTGGGTATAGGGCTTCAAGGCATTGTTATATTATTTATCTTTACAGTAGCAATTCAACTCTTTATTTTTACACTCGGAAATCAAGAAAAAAACACGTTGCAAAATTTGCAAGCAAACATATTTATAACGGTTTATCCCTTATTTATTCTTTCGTTTGCTTTTGTAATTAGCTACAAATTCTTTGGCATTTACTCAATTACGATGGCAATGTTCCTTCCTATATTTGCAGATACGTTTGCATACTTTGTAGGCAGCACAATAAAAGGCAAAAAATTATGTCCCACAATAAGCCCAAAAAAGACTGTTGCGGGCGCGCTTGGTGGAATATTAGGTGCAATGATTGCATCTGTTTTATTCTATTTATTCTTTGAATATTTCAACGTTTTGCCAAAAATCGGATATATTCCTTTCATATCGCATACAATTCAAGGGTGGGAATGGAAAACTGCTTTGATTTATTTGGCGATTGGATTTTCAATTGGCATACTATCAGAACTTTGCGATTTGGTCGCATCAAGAATAAAAAGGGAATTAAAGATAAAAGATTACGGAAATATATTCCCTGGACACGGTGGAGCTATGGACAGACTAGATAGCATAATTTCAAGCATCTTGGTTTTGCTTGTCGCTTTTACCGCTATATATGGATTTTAATTATGAAAACAATAACAATTCTCGGCAGTACAGGTTCTGTCGGAACTCAAGTCTTAAATTGCATATCAAAATATCCCGACAAATTCAAAGTTGTGGGGTTGTCAGCTTTTTCAAATGAAAAACTTTTAAGAGAGCAAATTGAAAAATTTAATCCTACGCATTATTATTTCCCAACGGGAGCAGTAGAAATTCAGTCATCACTTTTCGACTTTTTAGAAGATGAAAAAGTGTCAAAATGTTTAGGTTCACTTGAAGAACTCGCAAGTATTCCAGCAGATATTGTTGTTTCTGCTGTAACTGGAATTTCGGGGATTTGGGCTGCTCTTGCTACACTTAAACGTGGTGGAACGCTGGCTATTGCAAACAAGGAAACTATTGTTTGCGCTGGCAAAATTTTGAAAGATTATGAAAGAAAGTACGGTGGTACTATTTTGCCTGTTGATACTGAACATTCAGCGGTGTTCAACTGTTTGAAGGGTGAAGACACAAAGTTTGTAAAAAAATTGATACTCACGGCAAGCGGTGGAGCATTTAGAGATTTACCTCTTGCAGAATTCAATAAGATTACGCCCGATGACGCAATAAAACACCCTGTTTGGTCTATGGGTAAAAAAATTACCGTTGACTCAGCGTCCTTATTTAACAAAGGGTTAGAGGTTATTGAGGCGGCAAGATTATTTGAAGTTGAACCAAGCAAAATCAGCGTACTTATGCACAGAGAAAGCGTGATACATTCAATGGTAGAATATTCAGACAATGGGGTAAAAGCATATCTAAGCACTCCAGATTTGGCACTTGCGATTGAAAACGCTTTATTTTATCCTGAAAGGTCGCAAAAACCGAGTGTTAATGCGCTTAATTTGGCAAAATATGGACAACTAAATTTTTGTGAGCCAGACTTTGAAAGGTATCCTTGCTTAAAAATTGCAATTGATGCGCTAAATTCATCAGAAATAACTTGCGCTGCCGTGTCGATAGCCGATGAGGTTGCAGTTGAAGAATTTTTGAAAGGTAAAATTAAATTTATGGACATTCCAAAGATTTTGGACAAAGTATTACATAAATTCAAAAAAAGTGGCGATATAAAAATAGAAGACATTTTAGGTATAGATGCCGACGTCAGAAAATACACTTATTCTGTTATAGGAGTAAAAAAATAGTGAACCTTTTTATTTCTGCCTCAGCTATTAAAGTCTTTACCGATATTGGTTATGTGCTGTTAGCTCTCTTTGCGCTTATGGTTATGATTGTTGTTCACGAACTTGGCCATTATACAGCAGGTAAACTTTTAGGTTTTAAGATTGACGAATTTGGTATAGGTTTTGGACCTGCTTTATTTAAGCATACAAACAAAAAAAACGGTGAAGTTTTTACAATTAGACCTTTCCCGATAGGTGGCTTTTGCGCTTTCCACGGTGAAGATGAGGACGGAAAGGAAGATAAAGACGCTTTCAATAATCAAAAAGCGTGGAAAAGATTGATTGTGCTTTTTGCAGGCGCATTTATGAATTTTATAAGTGCGATTATGATTATATCAATTTATTTTTCAGCATACGGACAAGTATTACCACGAGTAAATTACGTTCCTAGCGGTGCGGAAACAAACGTAAATATGTTGCAAAAAGGCGACTATATTTTAAGGATAAACGGAAAACAAGTAAATTTGTTAGATTTGACCGATTTCTATAAAATTATTGATAATATGAACGACAGCTCAGAAATTAAAGTGCTTAGAAACGGGAAATTAGTCAAGCTGAACGTACAAAAACAGTATTATTCAACTTTCAAAACAGGGGATATGATTATAAAAATTGACGGGAAACAACTTGATACCCCAATTTTGCCGTCTGATTTGTCATCACATCCCGACGCTGTTGGAAAAACACGACTTAATTTGATTGTAAAATACGTTGATGCTGACGCAAATGAATTGACTTATCCAATTACGGTTTACAAAGGCAATCCGTCAGACGCAACAAATTTTTATGCGTATGATTATGGCATCCATTCTATGGGTGTAACAAAATTGCCGTTTCATATATCCTTTGCTCGCTCTTTCAGTTTCTGTTTCTTTATTGTCTTCAAAATTTTAGCGTCATTAGGGTTGCTTATAACTGGAAAATTAGGCTTAGAAAGTGCGGGTGGAACTATAACCGTAATCAAAACAATGGCGGAAGTGTCAAGTTTAGGTTTTGGGAACTTCTTATACGTAACTGCAATAATATCTGCAAACTTAGCGGTTATGAACTTATTGCCGCTGCCAGCGTTGGACGGTTCAAGAATGGTGTTTACTTTGATTGAAATGATTTTCCGAAAGCCTGTGCCTCGAAAAGTCGAGGCGGCAATTCACACGGTTGGACTTATATTACTCTTAGTGCTTGCGGTTTTCTTGGACGTGTTTCATTTGGCGCATATTTAGCTGAAAAATATTAAGATAGAAAAAGTTTGGTGATACTATGGAAAGAAGAAAAACTAGAAAAGTTATGGTTGGCGATATTGCGATTGGTGGAAATTCACCGATTACAATTCAGTCAATGTTAAATTCAAAAACGACGGATATTGAGGGCAGTTTACGCCAAATCCAAAAATTGAGAGAATGCGGTTGTGACTTAATTCGTATTGCTGTTCCAGATGAAAAGTCTGCTGTTTGTTTTGGTGAAATCAGCAAAATATGCGGTTTACCGTTGATTGCCGACATTCACTACAATTATAAACTTGCGCACTTAGCATTGGATAACGGCGCAAAAAAAATCCGTATGAACCCAGGGAATATGACCGATTATGAAAACATTAAGGAACTTGCCGTCAGAATGAAAAACCTCGGCGTTCCTATTCGTGTTGGAGTTAACGGGGGTTCATTGCACCCAAAATATAAAGATATGAACGCAGTTGACGCTTTGGTATATAGTGCGCTTGATTGTGCTGATATATTTGAAAGATACGGTTTAAGCGATATTGTGCTTGCAATCAAAAGTTCTGACGTTATGACAATGATTGAAGCAAACCGAAAAGTTGCAAAACTTTGCGATTATCCATTGCATTTAGGAGTAACCGAGTCGGGTACAATTAAGAGCGGACTAATCAAATCTGCGGTAGGAATAGGCACGTTGCTTGAAGAAGGAATTGGTGATACAATTAGGGTATCGCTTGCGACCAATACGGTTGAAGAAGTCAAAGCAGGTAAAACCTTGCTTAAAACTTTGGGCATACGAAACAACTCTGTTGAAGTTGTTGCTTGCCCCACGTGCAGCAGAACTGAAATTGACGTTGCAGGTTTAGCTGAAAAAATTGAAGACCTAACTTCAAACGTCCAAAAACCAATAAAAATATCTGTTTTAGGTTGTCCTCTCAACGGAATTGGCGAAGGAAAGGAAAGCGATATTGGCATAGCTGGCGGAAAAGAAAAGTCGGTTTTGCTCAAAAACGGCGAAATCTACAAGACGGTTGAAAATTCCATTTTGATGGAAGAATTTATGAGAATATTAAAAGAAATGCTGTAAAAAAGTTGATTTTTTAGTAATATAATAAATGTTTGGAGATAAAATGACAAAGTTTATTGAAGAGTTTAATAAAAAAACGGATAATAAATTTTCTATGTTAAAATTAAATTCCGCAAACTATATTAAGGATAAACGGGAATTACAAGTAAAGTTTATTATATCTGCATTTGAAATTGCAAACCTGGACGATAAGGCACAAG
>CAZQGE010000067.1:0-5890 GCA_964592815.1 uncultured Bacteroidaceae bacterium
TCTCTTTCTTTAAATTTCAATCTATATTGTCAACATTTTGTCAATAGTTTTATTTAGTGCGTCCAATTTTTGCATATCGCCATCTTTTATAGCTTCAACAATGCAATGTTCCATATGCTCTTTCAAAATGAATTTTTCAGTTGACGAAATTGCAGATTTAACGGCTTCTAACTGTGTCAAAACATCTGTGCAATCTCTGCCCTCTTCCACCATAGATTTGACAGATTGCAAGTGACCAATAGCCCTTGCAAGTCGGTTTATTACAGGTTTCATATCGTGTGAATGCATAATGTTCTCCTAAAAGCTGTTTGCATAATTTTATGTTTTTTTTTAACTTTTGTCAACTTAAACGCTAGTTTAGAATTTTCAATAGTTTAGCTAGTTAAAAATCATCAAATGAATTTACATTTCCATTCAAATATCTTAAATCTATTTATCTTTTTATTTTTGATGGTATAATAAAGTAAAATTTGTTAACCAATATCAAAATTTTACTATTCTATTTATCTTTTTTGGTAATAACTACGTTTATGGAGGCTATTGATGAACGTCAACAATCAATATAAGTTCAAATTTATTAACGAACTAAAAAAACAGTACCCAAGTGAAGAAAAAGTTATTCAAGAAATTACTAGGCTCAGCGCAATACTTAACCTTCCAAAAGGTACTGAGCACTTTGTAAGCGACATACACGGCGAAAACGAAATGTTTTTGCACATTATGAAAACGGCAAGTGGTGTAATTAGGCGTAAAATCGATGAAGAATTTGCAGATACCCTATCTCAAAACAGACGCGCAGAACTTGCTATGCTAATTTATTATCCCGAAGAAAAGCTTAACTTGTTGGGCGCGCAAGACAACGAATGGTATTATCAAACCATTTTGTGTTTGATTAAAGTTTGCAAAATTGTTTCAGGAAAATATACAAGAAGCAAAGTTAGGTTGATGCTATCTGAAAATTTTAGTTACATTATTGACGAACTTTTGAATTGCGACAGCGAAAGCATAAACAAGGAACTTTATTACAGAAATATTATATTCAACGTAATTGACTTAAACTGTGCGCCAAAACTTATCATTGCGCTTTGTTACCTCATTCAAAACTGTATAATTGACCACCTTCACATAGTTGGTGACATCTATGATAGAGGAAAACGACCTGACATCATTATGGACTATCTAATGAAAATCCGCTCGATAGACATACAATGGGGCAATCACGACATTCTTTGGATTGGCGCATCAAAAGGTAATTTGGCGTGTATTTTGGTTGTTTTGAGTTCGTGCTTAAAATATGGCAATTTAGAAATATTAGAAGAAGGATATTCAATAAATTTACTACCGCTTTATAATTTGATTAAGGAATATTATGACAACGACCCTTGTACCGCATATCACACGCCTTTTATAGATGATTTGACAGCTAAAATGTATAAAGCCGTGAGCATAATGCGTTTCAAAATTGAGGACAGCTATAAGAAAACATACTCCGACTTCGGCTTAGAAGACCAAACAGTTTTGGATAAAATCAATTTTGAAACAGGCGAGTTCAAAGGCGTCAAAATGAAAGAATGTATATTCCCTACTATTGACCCGTCAAACCCGACAATGCTTAACGATTTGGAACAAGAAACCTTAGATAAACTCAAACACTCATTTGAAAACAGTACAAAATTAAAGCAACATAGACGTTTTTTGTTAAACAAAGGTAGCTTATATCTAAAATATAACGGCAACTTACTTTTCCATGGTTGTATTCCGCTTGACGATGACGGCAATTTTGAAGAAATTGAGCTTGAAGGTCGCAAAATGAAGGGACAGCAATATATGGACTACTGCGACGAGCGTTTACGTAAAGCCTGCAAATTTTTGAAAGAGGAAGACCTAGCTTTCATTTGGCAACTATGGTGCGGTTGGAAATCTCCCCTATTCGGAAAAGATAAGTTGACAACGTTTGAACAAATTTATATTGAAGATAAAAAATTCCATACCGAAACCAAACTGAACTATTTCAACTTTCACGAAGATGAAAAAATATGCCGTATGATTTTGAAAGACTTTGGCTTGGACGACGACAAGGGGCATATAATTAACGGCCACGTACCAGTAAAATATTTATCAGGAGAAAGCCCAATAAAAGCAGGCGGAAAGATGATTAACATTGACGGTGGTATGAGCAAACCTTTTCAAAATATTACTGGAATTGCTGGATATACGCTAACCTACAACTCATACGGTTTGGCAATTACTCATCACGAGCCATTCATAAATAAAGACATTATGATAAAAAATAATATTGAATCAGCTCACAGCAAAATGATAGTTGAAAACACCACCAACCGCATTAGAGTTAAAGATACCGACATTGGCGTAGCTTTGGCTAACAGAATAAAAGATTTGAAAGAACTGCTTGCGTATTACAGTAACAACTATTGAATTATTCTTAAGCAAAAGCATAAAAACTCTATTTTTCAAGCGTTAATTTATTTACGACGAATTTTTTTATAATGCTATAAAAAAGTAAATTTAGGGCATAACTTTTGTATGATGAAAAGTATATGGACTGAATTTACAAACAAACCAAATTTTGAAACGTTGACCAACGACATAACGTGCGACACTTTGGTTATTGGCGGTGGTATTGCGGGAATTCTTGCTGCTTATATGCTTAAAAAATGTAATAAAGACGTTGTGGTTGTTGAATCAAATGAAATAGGCTCTGGGATAACCCAAAACACAACAGCAGTCATATCTGCCCAACACGACACTCCGTATGCAGAGTTAATAAAGTTGCACGGAATTGATATTGCGGAAGCATATTTGAAAGCAAATTTAGAAGCTGTAAACGATTTCAAAGATATTGCAAAAAATTTTGATTGCGATTTCAAAGTTGAACCGTCCTATCTTTTTTCAAGAAAAGAAAACCTTAGTTGGGAAAAAGATGCTTTGGAAAAACTTGGTTATAATGCAGAACTTACACACTCAACCGAATTGCCTTTTGATGTTTGCAGTGCAGTAAAATTTCCAGATATGGCATCATTCCACCCCTTAAAATTTTTGTATGAAATTGCAACTAAATTAAAGATATTTGAACATACAAAAGTTTTGGATATATCTGAAAACATAGCATTTACAAAAACAAACAAAATAAAATTTCAGAATGCAATTGTAGCAACGCACTTCCCGTTTATAAACCGTACGGGACTTTATTTTGCAAAAATGTATCAAATGCGTTCATACGTAATTGCTCTTGATAATGTCAAAAGTCTGAACGGAACTTACACAGATTTAGAAGAAGGCGGCTATTATTTTAGAAACTATAAAAATTATTTGATTATAGGCAAAGGCGACCACCGAACAGGTACAAATAGCAATGCTTTTGAGCAGTTGAAGGAATTTGCCCACAAACACTTTCCTTCCTCGCCTATCAGCTATATGTGGGCAAATCAAGACTGTGTTTCTCTTGACAATCTACCCTACGTTGGGCATTACGGCAACCTTAAAAATGTTTTCACAATGACTGGTTTTAACCTTTGGGGAATGACAAATTCAATGGTGGCGGCAAAAATTTTAGCTGACGTTTTAGACAACAAAGAAAACAAATTTTCATCAGCCTTCGATGTTGATAGAACAATTTTACGCAAACAACTATTTGTAAATTTTGGTGTTTCAATGTTGAATTTTATATATCCTACCGTAAAGCGTTGTCCGCATTTAGGTTGTGCTCTAAAATACAACAAAAATGAACATACTTGGGACTGTCAATGTCATGGCTCTAGATTTGATGAAAACGGAAAGCTGCTCGACAACCCTGCAAAAAACGACTTATAAATTCTATTTCAACAATACATTTAGCACCTTTTTTGGAATTTGATAAACTAAACCTACTTTAATTAAAAGTATTTTAATATATAGCATTGAAAAATTGTAGGTTGAAAAATTTTACAATATATGTTATATATAAATATACAAATTATGGAAAATAACAAAAGTAAAAGAATTAAAAAACACAATGTTTCCAATTTCAAAATTGCGGCAATAACTTTTGCTGTAATTGCTTTGTTTTTCAGTTCTTCAATGATTGTCCACACGGTTGGAAACGATGAAATGTGGAAGTTTATTGTGAAGAATTACAACACGCCTATCGGAAATGATACTCCAGCTTTTCACACGGATACCAATGGCAATTTTTATTTTGTGAAAGACAACATAAATGATTTCAAAATTTTACAACTTACAGACACTCACTATGGTGGTGGCATTGGCTCGTATAAAAACGATGTCAAAACACTTAATGCCGTACATAAGTTGTTACAATTTGAAAAGCCAGATTTGGTTGTTATCACAGGTGACGTAATTTACCCTATGCCTTTCCAAACAGGGACGCTTAATAATATGAAATCAGCTCAGCAGTTTGCCACTTTTATGGAAAAAATGCAAGTGCCTTGGACTATAATTTTTGGAAACCACGACAATGACGCACTTTCACTTGCAAAACGAAGTGAACTTGCCGACTTTTTTAGCTCTGAAAATTTCAAATATTGTCTTTTTTCAAAAAATCCTAAAAACACAGCAATATCAGGATACGGCAACCATATCATAACCATAAAAAATGCTGACAATACTTTGAACACAGCCTTATTTTTAATGGATAGCCATTCTTACATAAACGGCAACTTAGCAAAATATGACAAAATCAGAGATGACCAAGTTGAATGGTACAAAAATTCAATTTTGAATATGTCAACCGTTGAAAATGGTATTGAAAGCGGAAAAGTTGTGCCTTCACTGTTGTTTGTTCACGTTCCATTGAATGAATATGAAACAGCTTGGAACGAGAGCATAAACAACAATCCAGAAGCTAAATATTTGTATGGAGTTTGCGATCAAACAATTTATGCACCATTTATAGATGATAAAAATACTAAGAGCAAAATTTTTGATGAAATGTTGCTTCTAGGCAGTACAAAAGCAGTATTTTGCGGCCATTGCCACAAAAACAATTTTGCAATCAATTATAAAGGAATTCAATTATCGTTTTCAAACAGCATAGTATATACGGGTATTAGTGGAATTGCTGATACAGACGCATATCGTGGTGGAACTCGTATTTTGATTGACAATAGCGGTTTTAAGAAAAGCCAACTTGTTTATTTGAAAGATATTGCCTAGACACAAATTGGTTTTATATTTTATCTAAAATAGAATAAAACAGTTTGTGAGTTTTAATTGAAATAATAGAGTTCAATTAAGTGTTCACAATATAAACTAAATTTATTTCGTCATTTCTCTGCTTGTATTTTCACTCCTAGTTCAAGCAACAAATTTAAAAAGTTAATTTCCCTCCCGTGCACGTCCTAAAAATACAAAAAACAAGTCGAGAGACTTGTTTTGTTGGTGCGACCGAAGGGACTTGAACCCATACGCTCTCGCACTAGAACCTAAATCTAGCGTGTCTGCCAATTTCACCACGGTCGCAAGCAAGTAATATTATAACACAAAGTTGTTATATGTAAAGGAAAAATTTTTAACAAATAATAAAAAAACTATCGAATTTTGTTGCATTTTCTACACCAATTTGTTATAGTTATTATCGCTTGCGGGAGTGACTCAGTGGTAGAGTGTCACCTTGCCAAGGTGAAAGTCGCGGGTCCGAATCCCGTCTCCCGCTCCAAGCAAAAGCTAAACTCTTAAAATCAATTCATAATGTGATACATTTTATACCAATGGCACATAGAGTTTGCAAAAACAATAAAGTTGATATCCAAAAAGCGACAAGGACCGCAAATTTGCGTAATTGTCGCGTAGATATATGCGCCTTTAGCTCAGTTGGTAGAGCAACTGACTCTTAATCAGTGGGTCCCCGGTTCGAATCCGTGAAGGCGCACCA
>CAZQGE010000068.1:0-5819 GCA_964592815.1 uncultured Bacteroidaceae bacterium
CGGACAAAACAGCGTACAAAAAAACGCTTCGTTTGAAGCGTTTTATTGGCGCCTGCCCCGGGACTCGAACCCCCGTAAGGAGCTTTAGCGACGGAATAGCACTAAGAAAACATTTACTGTTTTCGTCTGCGTCCAATGCGGTTCCGCTGTGTCGGCAAGCTTTGCTTGCTTGCATTGCCTTTGCAATGCTTAGGGGTTCGGACAAAACAGCGTACAAAAAAACGCTTCGTTTGAAGCGTTTTATTGGCGCCTGTTGAGGGACTCGAACCCCCGACACTGCGGTTAACAGCCGCATGCTCTACCGACTGAGCTAAACAGGCAAATTTTGCTATTTCGACTACCAAAATGCTTATTTATGATAATATCACCGTTTTTGTTTGTCAACCGTTTTTCATATTTTGTTGCTTTCTATTTTTATTTTGACTGTTGAGTATGCAACTCGTTTGATATATAATCATAAACGTGAGGTATTTATGGATATAAAAAATAAAATGAAAAACGGCGAAATTTATTGTTGCGCTGACCAATCTTTAATAAAGGAACAACTCAATTACTTGGATATGGTCTTTGATTACAACAATTTGAAACCAAGCAAACAAAAAGAAAAACAAGCGATTTTGAAAAATTTGTTTGCTGAAATAGGCTCAGATTGCTATATTGAAACTCCATTTTTTGCAAATTGGGGTAAGAATACGCATTTTGGCAACAACGTTTACGCAAATTTCAACTTGCATCTTGTTGACGACACAGATATTTACGTGGGCGATAACGTTATGTTTGCCCCTAACGTCATTGTGGCAGCTGCAACTCACCCGATAAACCCGACATTAAGAAAACTATCAATGGAATATAATCTCCCTGTCAAAATTGGAAACAACGTTTGGATTGGCGCAGGAAGCATAATTTTGCCAGGCGTAACAATCGGGGATAATTCAGTCATTGGAGCAGGTAGCGTTGTAACAAAAGACGTGCCTGAAAACGTCGTGGCTTATGGAAATCCGTGCGTTGCAAGGCGCAGTATAAACAAAGATGATGCAATTTACTACGACGGCGACCGTAAATTTTCTGATGAGATTTTAGATTTGATGAATAAAGATAACTGAACAAAGCTGACTGTTTGTAACTTATTGGTTTTACGCAACAGCGGGGCAAGTTATACGCAGTATACGTTTTAAGAGAGATTGAATATGGATAATGAAAAACCACTTGGCTTAGCCTTTATAGGTGCAGGAAGAATTGCGAACACCGTAGCAAAACAGATTTTTGCAACAAAACGACACAAACTTGTTGCGGTCTATTCTCGCACGTTTACAAAGGCAAAAAAATTGGCAGATAAATTTGGCGGAACTGCTTACAGCGAACTGGACGAGTTTTTTTCAAATAAAGAAATTGAAGCTGTTTACATTGCAACACCACACTCTTGCCATTATCAATATATTTTAGATTGTATTAACAATAATAAAGCGGTGATTTGCGAAAAAGCATTCACCGTAAACGCAAAACAAGCTACTGCTGCAATCAAACTCGCCAAAGAAAAAAACATATATTTATCTGAGGCAATGTGGAGCAAATTTAACCCTGTTGTTAAGCAAGTCGTTGGTTGGGTAAATAATGGTGAAATTGGCGAAATTAAGAGTGTTAGAGCGAGTTTCTGCCTTCCTTTGCAAGTAGCAAAACCATTTGTTTCGGAAAGAGTTTACAAAAGCAATTACGCAGGTGGCGCACTTTTAGACTTGGGGGTTTATCCTATTGCGTACTCTTATTTTTTGCTTGGAGTTCCTGAAAAAATACAAAGTGAATTTGCCTTAAAAGATAATGTTGATATTGATGACAAGTTTGTTTTTGAATACAATAACGGAGCAAAAGCGTTGCTGTATTGTTCCTTAAACAGATTAAAAAGTTATTTTGGAATTATAAAAGGCGAAAATGGCGTAATTATTTCACCAATGTTTTATAAGCCATCATTTGCCGTTTTGATTTCTAAAAATAAGATTAAATTTTCATTTTGCAAATCAGGATATGTCTATGAATTTGACCAGCTTAAACAAGACTTACGCAACGGCTTAAAAGAAAGCTCTGTTATGACTTTTGAAAACACGTTGGATATTATGAACATAATGGACGAATGTCGCAAACAAAATAATTTTGAGTATCCAAAAGATATTGAAAACGTTGATTAGAAATTCAAAACTCCAAAATTGAATATTGCTGAGAATATATAGGCTATGCTTATGCTCAACAAAAACATTATTCCTATTATTGATACGTTCTCTTTCCATTGTTTAGTGTTTTTCAGCAACATAACAAAGCCAAGCCCAGCGTTCATACACAACCCGCCCAGCGTTGCGCCAAAACCCAGACCGTTTATCAAATAAAGTTCTGAAATTATGACTGAAGACGCGCAATTTGGTATTGCGCCAACCAAAACGGATATGAGTGGAGCAATATAGCGATTAGTTTGCAAAAAACCAATAATTTTATCTTGTCCAACGTAATATAAAAGCACAGAAAACAATAAATTGATAATCAAAACGTAAATAAATATTTCAAGAGAATGCAACAACGGATTTAATAAAAACTGTTTGGCGTTCTCTTTTTTTTGCGCTTTTTTTGTTTGCTCGTTTTTGCATATATCGGTTGCCAAATTTGAGCAACTTAAAGTAATTTCGTCACAAGTTTGAATTTCTTCCTTAGATTTTTCTTTCGCCTTGCTGTGCGTCAGGGTAATTTCATAACTATTGTCGCAATCTGACAAATGTTCAATTACTTCTTTTTTTGATTTTGTGTATATTAAGTCGGCTAAATATCCAACAGCAAGCCCCAAAACGAATTTTAACGCAAGCAATGGTAAAATATGTAAGGCTTTGTCGGGATTGGCTAAAAATATAGGCAGCGCTTCATCTGACGTTGCAATATAAACTCCCAAAAGCGTGCCAACGGTAATATGTCTTTTTTGATATAAATCTGTGGCTACAATGCTAAACCCGCATTGTGGTAACAAGCCAACACTTACACCAATAAGCGGCGCAAGTTTGCCGTTTAGCTTAACTTTTTTTCTAATTGTCGGTTCAATTAAGGCAATAAATATATTGCAAACAACCAAAACCGCTAATATTTTTAAGCTGTCAAGGACAGCATCAATAAAAACTTCTTGCATATCCCGCCTGTTTTTTTGTATGTTATTCCCTTTTTTTATATATTGCAACTGTTTTTATTTGTATAAAAAAATAAAACCGAATTTCGGTTTTATCTGTTTAAGAGTATATTTTTTATATCCGCAACAATAATCTTCATTCTCGGATTAACTTTTATCTCTTCACTTATTTTATCTCTTGCGTGAATTATTGTCGTATGGTCGCGTCCGCCAAACATTTGACCTATTGACACCAACGGCATTGGCAACATTTCTGTTATAAGATATATCGCCACCATTCTAGGCTCAACAATATTTTTAGTTTTCTTTTTTGAAAACAAATCTGTTGTTGCAATCTTAAAATATTTGCTTACCGCAGAAGTAATATCGCTTGCGTCAATGGTTTCTTTTTTCTCGTCAATAAAATCTTGTAAGGCATCTGCCGCCAACTCTCTTGTATCAATTACCTTATTTGTCAAAGATGAAAAGAATATAATTTTGTTGAGCAAACCTTCCATTTCTCTTATGTTTGTCGTTGCGTTCTCTGCAATAAATTGAGCGACTTCGTCAGACAACAAAAATTTTTCTTGCGCCGCTTTATTTTTCAAAATTGCTACTCTTGTTTCTGTGTCTGGAATTTGAATATCAACTGTCAAACCCCAAGAAAAGCGAGTGCGCAATCTTTCTTCAAGCGTGCTTAGGTTTTTAGGAGCGCGGTCAGAAGTCAAAATTATTTGCTTGTTTGCTTGATATAAGTCATTGAATATATGGAAAAATGCTTCTTGTGTTGCCTCTTTTCCACTCAAAAATTGAATATCATCAACCATCAAAACATCGCAGGCTCTATATTTCTCTCTAAATCTGTTGTTTTGTTCATTATTTTTGTTGCGAATTACTGAAATAAGCTCGTTTACCATTTCTTCCGAGCTAACATACAATACTTGTTTTTTTGGTGAGTTTTTAGCCAGTAAATTGCCAATAGCGTGCAATAGGTGAGTTTTTCCAAGTCCTACTCCGCTATAAATAAACAAAGGATTATATTTCCCGCCAGGGTTTTCAGCCACAGTTTTTGTCGCTGCAAGTGCGTATGCGTTTGATTTCCCTTCAACAAAATTTTCAAAAGTGTATTTCCCTAAAAATCTTGAACTTTTAGCGTTTGGTTTTTCTATTTTTTCGTCAGTTATAAACCCTTCGTTGGGAAAGATTATACTTTGCTTTTTTAAGTATTCATCTTTTTTGTCGTAAGTTATAATTTCTACTTCATTTATATTTTCATTGATACCCTTAACTACGTCTTTGATAAAATCTTTATATCTATTATCAATCGTTTTTTTTGATGTCGGAGATACCGCCGATAAAATCAATTTATTGTCGCAAAAACAAACAGGTTCGAGTTTCTCAACCCAAACCTCATAACTTATTGCTTGCATCGTTTTTGAAAGTTCACACTTTGCACTGTCCCAAAATTCTTCGATATTAACCATTTCCGTTATTATAGCATAATTTGATAATTTTTCAAGTAAAAAACCTTCCAAAATTCACTTTGCTATATATTGAGTTTTTTATTTTTTTAGTCTATACTTATTGTATGTTTATCACAAAACTTGAATTAGAATATTTCAGAAATTATAATTTCGCAAGCACGGTTTTTTCTTCTGGGCTTAACGTTTTATATGGAAAAAATGCAAGTGGAAAAACAAATATGCTTGAGAGTATTTTTTTATGTTCTCTTTTTAATTCTCCAAGGACGACAAAAGACAAAGATTTGGTTTTAACAGATAAACCTTACGCAAAAATTAAACTTTGTTTTGAGAAACAATTTTCAAAGCATACTATTTTGCTGCTTATCGACAATCTTGGTAAAAAGAAAGTTTTGGTTGATAATATTCCAATTTTGCGTAGTGGCGACCTTTTAGGAGTTTTAGGTGTTGTTTTCTTTTCTCCCGACGAAATGAAACTTGTAAAAGAAAGTCCTATTGAACGACGTAGATTTTTGGATATTGCGCTTTCACAACAATATAAGGCATATTTTACCGCTTTGCAAAGATATAATAAAACTCTTAAACAAAAAAATAATTTACTAAAATCAAGTTATAATCAAAAAAATATTGATGAAATGCTTGATATTTGGGATATTGGTCTTTCAAAAGAAGGTGCTTATTTGATTGAAGAACGAACAAATTTTTTAGATAAATTAAGTGGTTTTGCAAACGAATTTCATTCCAAATTAAGTTCAAATAAAGAAGATTTACAATTAAGTTATGAATGTCAAATTTTATCTTCAGAAGACACTCAAAAAAATCTTCTTGAAAACCTAAGAAAAAACAGGGAAAAAGATAAAACTTTAGGTTATTCAAGTGTTGGCCCTCATCGTGATGATATAAAAATCTCAATAAATGAAAAAGACGTCAGAAAATTTGCTTCACAAGGTCAGCAACGTACAGTTGCCTTAAGTATGAAACTTGCTCAAACCGAACTTTATAAAAATTGGGTTGGTGAAGCGCCTGTTTTATTGCTTGACGACGTACTTAGTGAGTTGGATATAGATAGACAAAAAATTTTGCTTAACTTAACAAAAGATAAATACCAAACATTTATCACTTGCACAGAATTTGATTTGCCTATCTCAGCAAACAAAATTTTGATTGATAATGGAGTGATAGTAAAATAAAAAAGCAGCTCTTAG
>CAZQGE010000069.1:0-5802 GCA_964592815.1 uncultured Bacteroidaceae bacterium
CGGCAAGGATATTGGTTTTATACCTAATTTTTGGTGTGGTATTAGAGGTTGCGGGAGCATTTGAACCTATGAAGCAATTTGCCGGTTCAGGCGTAACTATACCTATTATGGGCTTTGGCAGTTCACTTGCAAAAGGCGCATTAGAAGGGGTTGCAAAAGACGGTTTATTAGGTGCTATATCAGGTGGAATGTCTGCCGTTGCAGCTGGTTTAAGTGCAGCAATTATTGTTGCTTTTCTTCTATCGTTGGTGTTTAGGTCACGAAGTAAGAAAATCTAATATGCAAGTAAGAACATAAGTAAATAAATTAAAAAGTTTTCTAGTAAACAATTTTTTAGTGTTTATAAATTAAACCAAAATTTATCTAAAAAAATTAAACGATTTGAAAAAAAATAAATAGTTTGTAAATATAAAAATCGACTATTTTGCTGTCATTTCCTTAAGCGTATTAAGGTGTCAAGTCAATTATGGAAGAAAATTTATCCATTTCCAAGTATGTGTCGGGAATTTTGCCTACTATTAAGTTTTCGCAAACTAATATTTCAGCCTTTACCGTTACGGTTGGTTCATCAATAGGCGTAATAATATTTACTTCTGCGTAAACGTCAATATATATCTTATGTACCGTTTGATTTATACCCGCAGATTGAAAAAATGAGACAAAATCGCAGTTTGCTGTGCCTATTGGCACAATTTTTATGGTTATATTTGGACCAAAACCCGTAAGTAGCGCAAGACCTGTAAAAGTTCCAAGTGCAATTTCAAGTTCTTGAACACCTAATGCATCTAAGTTTGCTTGCGCTAAATTGGCAATTTCACGCGCAATAGAGTTTATCCGTGGTGAATTTGCTTGTATCATTTGAATATCGTTGTTGTTGTCTTTTACAACCTTAAATAGGTCGTCATAAGTTATTCCGCCATTAAGTACGGACGTTGCCGCTATATTTACGGCGTTTGTAGCTATTGCGCGAACTTGTGCAATAGAACTGCCCATTACTGTGGGAACAACGTTTTTGCGAAAAATAAGGGAGCATATAGTAAATATGGTGATAACTACCATTATGGCAATTATAACTCTGGCAACCTTGGGTTTTACTCTTGACACGGCTTTTCGCATAAATCATTTTATGCAAAGTGTTTAGTTTTGTTTACTTTAAGCACTTCAAACTTTATTATGCAACAAATTCAAACATCATTTTTTTTTAGCTTTGCAAAACGACAACGTAAACTTACTAAGAGTTGAATAAGTAATCAGCAATACTGTTAAAATATGGCTATGCAAACGCAAAATCACAATGTGTAATAAGCAAATCTTTTATGCGCTTTACAAATTTATTATGAAAGATTATATTTATGTTATGGATTTATTTGATTTACAAAACCATCAACAGACCCTTGCGCCTTTGGCAGAAAGAATGCGTCCTAAAACTTTGGAAGAATTTTTGGGGCAAAACGTAATTGTTGGAGAAGGCGCGCTTTTGCGTAGAGCAATAAAAGCCGACAAACTTGGAAGCTGTATTTTTTACGGCCCTCCTGGAAGCGGAAAGACAACACTTGCAAACATTATTGCGTCAAATACTAACGCAAATTTTGTCAAACTTAATGCTGTAACTGCTGGCGTTGCAGATGCTAAAAAAGTTATTGAAGAAGCAAAAGAGTTGCTGAGAGTATACGGAAAAAAAACTTATTTGCTTTTAGACGAATGTCACAGATGGAACAAAGCTCAATCGGACAGCGTTTTGCAAGCGATTGAACAAGGATACATAATCTTTATTGGTTCAACAACAGAAAATCCGTACGTTGCAATGACGCGCGCAATCGTGTCAAGGTGCAGAATTTTCAAATTCTCCAGGCTTGCGGAAGTTGACATATTAAACGGCTTAAAAAGGGCTTGTAGCGACGTAGAAAGAGGACTAGGAAATTATAATTTTACAATAAGTGATGAGGCGTTACGTCACTTTGCTTGGGCAAGCGGTGGCGATATGAGAACCGCTCTCAACGCTTTGGAACTTGCTGTTATGACGACAAGACCAAATGCAGAAGGACTTATTGTTGTTGACAAAAATGAAGCAGAGCAGTCAATACAACAAAAATCACTAAGTTTTGACGAAAGTATGTATTATGACATAATTTCGGCGTTTATAAAGAGTATGAGAGGAAGTGACAGCAGCGCTGCTTTATACTGGGCAGATAGGCTTATTGAAGCGGGTTGTGACCCTATGCTTATTGCGAGAAGAATTGTTATACACGCAGCAGAGGACGTTGGACTTGCCGACCCAAATGCTTTGAACGTTGCAGTTTCAGCAATGCAAGCATACGAAAAAATTGGTTTGCCAGAAGGCAAGATTCCACTTGCTGAAGGCATTATATACGTTTCGGAAGCTCCAAAATCTAACAAAGTTGTTGAAGCGTTGTTTGCTGCTGACGATGCGGTAAAAAACGTTAAGCACGAAAGCGTTCCAATTTATTTACGTGACCAAAATTTTAAGAGCAATAGTGAGAAATCAAACGCTTATAAATATCCTCACGATTTTGGAGGCTGGGTTGAACAACAATATTTGCCAGATGAACTAAAAAATGAGGTTTTTTATAAGCCTACAAATAATGGCTTTGAAAAAACAATTAAATTATGGCGCAAAGATAAGGGTATGAAAGAGTAAAATTATAGTCCATTTTTATGAGGTAGTTATGCTTAAAGTAAACAATTTGACAAAAACTTATTCAGGCAATAAAAAACCGTCTGTCAACAACATTTCGTTAGAAGTTAAACCTGGCGAGATATTTGGTTTTATTGGCCCAAATGGTGCTGGAAAATCTACGACGATTAAATGTATCACAGGCATAAACGACTTTGAAGACGGCTCAATTCAAATTGACGGTATCGACTTAAAAAGCAATCCTATCCAAGCAAAACTTAAAATAGGTTACGTTTCAGACGACCATATTTTATACGAGGGCTTAACGGGATTGGAATTTGTCAATTTTATGTGTGATATTTATGACGTAAAAACTGAGGACAGACAAGCTGAACTTGAAAAGTATCTTGAAATGTTTGACCTTAAAAATGCAATCAATAATCAAATAAAGACGTACTCGCACGGTATGAAACAAAAACTTAACATTATCGGCGCACTAATACACAAGCCTAAACTTTGGATTTTAGATGAACCTATGACTGGATTAGACCCAAAGTCTGCATATAACTTAAAAACGTTGATGAAAGAACACGTAAAAGAAGGAAACAGCGTATTTTTTAGTTCTCACGTATTGGAAGTTGTTGAAAAAATATGTGACAGAATTGGAATTATTGACGACGGAAATTTGATTACGTGTTGTTCTATGGAAGAATTGAAACAAAATTCATTGTCGCAATCGCTTGAAGAAACTTTCCTTAAACTCACTGATGACATAGGTTCTCAACAGGCAAACAAATTATGAAAGATTTTGTAAAAATTTTCAAAATATTATACCGCAATCAACAACAGTCAAACGCAAGTGCTACCGTTGGAAACAAGAAAGTTTCACGTGCATTTTTATATTTGATTTCTTTTTTACCACTTGTTGCGTTAGTTTGCGTAATTTTTGTATTTATGACAAAAGTGATGACTTCACGCAATCAGCTTATGTTGTTTACCGTCACCATATTGTCGTCTATACAAGCAGGAATGCTATTTTTGATGATAAGCAACGTTTTGACATTGCTTTATAATTCGGAAGATACGGCATTTCTTAACTCGTTGCCAGTCAAACCATATAGCATATACTTTGCCAAACTTGCGTTAATTTATGTAAATTCGCTGAAATTTTCGGTTGTTACGTTACTTCCAGTTTTGCTCACAACTTCAATAACTTATAATGTTATATCCACGGATATGTTTTACGGCTTTTATGTGTTGATACCACTAATTGTGCTGTTTGTGCCAGTTTTACCCTTATTTCTTGTAACAATTTTGTCATTACCAATAAAATTTTTATCATCATATTTGAAAGGTAGAGCGTCACTAAAGTCAATTTTATCGATTATTTTTTATGTTATAATTATGAGTGCGTATTTTGCAGTTATATTTTCTATGCAAAACGTATTTCAAATGCAGAATATCAGCGCGCAAACAATTCAAACTCTAAACGTGGTTGCAAACGTCTTTTATCCTAATAAAACACTTGTGGCTTTCTGTTACGGCATTGATGCTGGCAAAAATTTTGGCATATTCCTTGCAATAACAGTTGCTATGTTGATTGTATCAGTCTTACTTTCAGCATTATTTTATAAGCGTACAATTACAAATAATGTCGAAACAAGAAATGCTCAGACTAAACATAACGTGTCTTACAAACAGAAATCAGTCGTTTCAACACTTATGTCAAAAGATTTTAAGACTATCATTAGAAATCCGTCAATGGCTATGAGTATGCTCGGGAATATCTTAATTACGCCAATTATCATTGTCGCAATATATTTCTTTGTTCTCAAACAAATGCCACAAAGCGGACAAGGCGCAATGACGGCTTTTTCGATGGAAATGAACGGACTAGCGTACGTAATGCTTTATTCGATTATGTTTTTTGGCGGAATAAATACAATTTCATTGATGTCATACACACGAGAAGGAAAATCATTTTTTATGGCAAAAACGCTTCCAATCAAAGCCAAAGACTCGATTTTATCAAAACTTTATATTGCGTTGATTGTTCCTGTTTTTTGCGAAATTTTGATTATGCTGTTAAGTTTCTTCTTGCTTAAAATCAACGTTGTATCAGTTTTGCTATATTTTGTTGTTATATCATTGATAAGCGTTGGCTCTTGTTCTATGAACATTTTATTCGATATGAAATTTGGAAATATGTATTGGACAACCGCCGCCGAAATGAGAAAAAACAATGGACTTGGCATTTCCGCCTTAATTCCTGTTGCAATAGCGCTTGTGCCTGCTTTTGTTTTTATGATTTTAGGTATGATGTTGCCACAATATGTAAGCGTATTAGGATATTATGGCGTCCTAGGTATATTTTGGGGAGTAGCGGTTTCAATAGCTGTCATTTTGTGCGCTGTTGGACTCTGTTTGCTGAAATATAAAGGCGAGGAATATTATCAAAAAATCGGCAGTAAAAAGTACGATAATACTCAGAAAAAAAATAGGGCAAGGATTGGCAACGGAATGTTGAAATAATATGGTTTTATACTGAAACTTAATTGAACTGTTTATTTGTGATGCTAAATAAAAAATTAAATGCACAATGAATGTTGGTTTAATACAGTTTTACTAAAATGAAGAAATATTGCGGTTTATATGTCAATAATAATTAAAAACAAATTAAAATTCCGCAAATCAAAAATCTTTGGCTAAAAGTAAGCGTATAAACTAAAAATGCGATATACTAAAATCAATACGAAAAAATTATAAAGGAATTAGAGATGGTAAAACATAAAATTGCATTGGACGTCGGTGACGTTAGAATTGGCGTGGCTGTAAGTGATTTGTTAGGTTTGACAGCAAACCCGCGTGAGACTTACGTCAGAAAAAAGGATGATATTGACGCGGATATTGATTATTTTTGCAACTATGCACAAAAAGAGGACGCCGATGCTTTTGTTTTAGGACTTCCTAAAAATATGGACGGTACTGAAGGCGATAGGGCGGAAATTACTCGGAAATTCGGTGATGCATTGTCGCTTAAAAGCGGACTTCCTATCTTTTATCAAGACGAGAGACTTACAACTGTTTCTGCCGAACGTCTTTTAATTGACGCGGACGTGCGACGCGATAAGCGAAAAAAAGTAATTGACAAAGTTGCCGCTACCATA
>CAZQGE010000070.1:0-5288 GCA_964592815.1 uncultured Bacteroidaceae bacterium
TCGTGATTGCTTAAACCACTCAAAATTTGAATTAAAAGCTCAAGGACAAAAAAACCAAGCAGGATAAGCATAGTTTTGTAGTTGCGTTTTTTAATAAAAAACATACTTAACAAAACCAAGGTAGCCGTCAGCACAACAGCGTCAACTACTGCGTACCAATCAAGCGATTTGAAAAACTCCACAAAGTTATATTGCATATTTGTTCCTCCGCCAAAGGTTATCAGATATCAAATTCATCAAAAACTTTATCATCATCTTTGCTGTCTTGGGTTTTATTTTCGGAGAACTCATCAAACGGATTGAAATCGTCATTGATAGAGTTCTTATTATCCGAGCGTTCATTATTTTCAGCGGGACATAATTCCGCTTTCTTTTTAAGATAAAAAGATAATCCGACGCTTATTGCAATCAAGATGGCAAACAAGACTATTGCGACAATAGACGCCACAAAAAGATGAACGTCAACTCCACTCAACTTAACGCCCATATACAATTCCATAGCGTCCGACAATTTATTTGCAATCGCAGGGTTAAATTTCAAAATCAAAATAAAACCCGCAGGAAAAAGCGTATTTAGACCTTGAAAGAAAAGATATACGGGGCAAAGCACGTTGTATGCGTTGTAAATTTGCCTATAATTCAAATTATAGTACGACTTAAAGAACACAAGTCCCATAAGATATAACGCCAAAGATAAAAACAATTCTTCAAAGAAAGACATTGTGTACGGATAAATTTCAGGTGTAAGCACGCTGAAAACTTCAACCATACCAATTATCAATCTTGCGCCAGCGGTAAACACCATTGCCCAGTATGCAAAGTCGTTGCGCGACATCAAAACTATGCCTCTGCGCCAGAGCATTCCATATAAAACTATTCCGCAAAAATAGCAAACAACAGCAGGTAAAAGCCCAGAGAAGAAAATATCCATAATAATGCTGAGCGTAATTTCGCCAGCCGTAAAGGCTTGCCCAACGTAACCAGAATATATCCCAAACGAGTTGCGGATAAGTGATGCGAAAATCAATGCGCACCAAATCAAACTGTACCATTTTTTGTCAAGTTTATTTTTAATCAATATCATAGTGTTAACAGCGTAATAACAGCGTCCTTTGACGCGTTAGCCTCCGATTGTACCCCTTGCAAGATGCCAAATTGCAATCCGTGCAGATAGTCAACGCACTTTTTAAGGCGAATTTGCGAATAGTTTTTTGATACGTTGCGAATATGGTACACCGCAAAAGGTTTTACGCCCAAAAGCTCCGCCAACCGTTGGTCGGTGTCGTTTTTATGCAATTCCACTTGCAACATTTTTCTATAATGTCCGTATAAAAGGTTGATGACTGTTACACCCTTTATACCGTTTTTTGAAAAGTTATCCAAAACCTCTAATGCCTTGCCCGCATTTTTTTCACTTACCGCATTAGAAATTTCATATATTTGATAATCTGTTTCAGGCGTAACCATTTCTTCTATGTCTTTGTCAGTAATCTTTTCGCCAGCATAGGCTTTGAGTTTGACAATTTCCATAGCAATACGTGAAATATTGCCCAAAGTACGCTTAAAAAGTTTTGTTTTTGCTGTTTTGTCCATAACGGACACAGGCTTCTCGGCAATGATTTTATCCATTTCCGCATAGGTGTCAACTTCATTCAACTTTGCGCAATCAATAGTTATAACACCCTTCTTTTTTGAAAATTGTTTAGCAAATTCGCTGTCACAAAGGCACAACAAAACCGATTCTTTGGGGGCGTCTTGTATATAATTTTCAAAGATTTTAACGTCTTGGTCAGACAGTTTTCCGTTAGCGTCAGACAACACCACAATTTTAAGATTGTCAAACACGGGATAAGAATATAATCCATCAAAAACGTTGAAGAAACCGTCGCTAAGATTAACCTTCAAATAGTTAAATTCCAAAAATTCATCATTGAGTAAGGAACTAAAATTCTTTAGAGTTTTTGAAAGCAAATATCCATCGTCACCATTAAGCAAATAAACGGGAGAAATATCTTCCGTTTGCTTTTTGACGTTTGCGATATGACTTTCTACCTCAGTAAAATTCAACTTAGACCTCTAACTATTTTTTTTGCGCCTCTTATAACGTTTTACTTATGCATATAAGTTGCACACTAAATTATATTATATTTTAACATTGTTTAATAAATATGTAAACAGAAACTTAACCGCTACTATTTATATATAAACATATAAAAATATGCATAAACATATCAAACCGTCTGTACTTGTAAATATAAAAGGACACGCTTTCGCGTGTCCTGAACGTTATATCCCGAATAGATTAGAGAACTTTACTCAAAAACTCTTTCAATCGGGGATGTTTTGGGTTGTTAAAGAACTCCTCAGGAGCAGCTTGCTCCAAAATTTTTCCTTCTGCCATAAACAAAATTCTTGTGCCGACTTCCTTTGCAAAGCACATCTCGTGAGTAACAATTACCATTGTCATTCCTTCGTTTGCAACTTGCTTAATTAAGTCTAAAACCTCTCCAACCATTTCCGGGTCAAGCGCAGAGGTAGGTTCGTCAAACAACATAACTTTTGGGTTCATCGCAAGAGCTCGTGCAATTGCCACACGTTGCTTTTGTCCACCCGACAAAGTTGACGGATATACGTTTGCTTTGGTTTCAAGTCCAATGCGCGCAAGCAATTCCATAGCTTTTTTTTCTGCGTTGACTTTGATTTCTTTTACGCTGCTAAACTCAGGCGCAACAATTTCAACCTTTTGAAGTGTAACCTTGTGTGCGATTTTACGTTCGGTTTTTTCGACTTTCGCAGTCAAGTCAAGTTTGTTTTTTGTAAGTTTTGGGTCATAAGTCGCATAAGTTTTACCTGCTTTTTCAGTTATGACCTTAGTCTGTTCCCACGCAGAAACCACAGGTTCAAGTGCCAAATTTAACTCATCAAGTTGCTTTTCAAGTTTTTTTCGCTTTATTTCAGTTTTTGAATTATACTTTTCACCATACTTTTCAAACCATTTGTTAAATAACGGAACCAATGCGTTTTTGACTTTCATTTTACGCATATTTTGTTTGCCAATTTTTATTGGTGCAAGCGTAATATTCTTTTTGACGGTGAGGTTGTTGAACAAATTGAATTGTTGAAAAACCATACCCATTTTTTGGCGGTGAGTATTTATGTTGACTTTGAAGTCGGCAAGGTCAACCCCCTCGAAGAATATACGTCCAGCAGTTGGGTCTTCAAGCACGTTCAAGCATCTCAAAAACGTAGATTTTCCACCACCTGACGGCCCTATAATTACAACCTTTTCGCCTTCATTTATAGTTTCTGAAATATCGTCCAAAACAAGGAGGTCACCAAATTTTTTGGTTAAATTTCTTACTTCTATCATACGTTGCCTCCCTTGTTAAACCAGCCCCATTTTTTAACCAATGATTTTTTCATAACAGTTTTATCGCTCTTTGAAAGAACTCTTTCAATTATTTTTATAAGTAAAGTGATAAGCATAATTATTGAGATATAGATGAGTGCCATAATCAAGAACGGAACCATCCAGTCATAGATGCCAGAAGCCAACCTATCAAATGCGGTATATAAGTCGAATGCGCCGACAAAACTTACAATTGAGGTTTCTTTTATCAACGAAATAAATTCGTTACCTAAGGTTGGAATTATATTCTTTATTGCTTGTGGAATAACAATTTTTATCATTGTAATTCCATAAGAAAGTCCAACGGCTCTGCCCGCTTCAAGCTGTCCTTTATCAACCGAGTTGATGCCTGAACGCATTATTTCGCTTACATAAGCACCGCTGTTCAAGCCAAATATCACAACGCATTCCAACAGATTGTTTATTGGACTTATCCCAAGTAGCGGAGCTAAAACATAGTGTGAAAGCAACAACTGCACAACGATTGGAGTTCCCCTGAAAAAACTTACGTAAACGTTTGCTAAAAAGGTAAAAAATTTGTTGTGTAGTTTATATTGAGGGACAACTTTTATTAGTGCAAGAATAGTACCTATAATTATGCCAATTAGAAGGCCACAAATTGCAATAATAATTGTATTTTGCAAGCCTTCTAAAACTTTTATGTAGCCTTCGTTTTGAACAAAGGCTTCCACAAACAACTGCCATTTTACTGAGAAATTACCCATAAGTTCCTTATGCAGAGTCCTCCGTCAAAAGACGGAGGACTTGATGTCATTAGTTTATTTGATTGATTTTGTTTACGATTTGAATTGCTGGCCCTTTGTCAACGATAACGTAACTGACGTTTCCGTTAATCATATCTTGTACTGCAAGAGCTGCATTGCCATATCCAGAATAAGTCAAATTCTTAAAACCTGTGAACCCAAAGTCCTCATCTCCTTCAATATAGAATTGACCAGTTGTTCCGTTTTGCGCTGCAACTTTTGTTCCATTTGCAAGTTCTGCCAATTTTGCTTCGACTTGTTCTTTTGTTGTGCAACCATCAAAGTAGGTATCGCCAGTCTTTGTGATGACAACTTGTGATGATTTGTAGTAGCTATTAGAAAAATCTACAACTAATTGACGGTCAGGAGTGATTGTTAAGCCAGCCATACCAATGTGTGCATTACCGTTTTGAACTGCTGGAACAACACCCGCAAAAGCCATATCCTTTACGCAAAGTGGACGACCAATTTCTTGTGCAAATAACTTTGCAATTTCCATATCAATGCCAAAAAGTTTGCTTCCATTTTTGTATTCAAATGGAGGGAATGCAGCATTTGTGGCTACAATCAAAGCGTTTGGAGTAGTCTCAGCAACACTCACAACTTCTGTCACGTTTCCACTTGCATAATTATTAAAAATTTCATCCAACTTGCCATTGCTCTTAATCTTAGCAATAAAGTTGTTCATCTGCGTCTTCAAAGTAGCATCCGTTTTTTGAATTGCAAATGCATAATCTTCGTCTGACAAATTGATATCCAAATATTTTACTACGTCGCCGTTTGCACCCTTATTACCGCAAGCTGTAAATGCAACGATGCAAGATACTGCAACAACAAGTACCAAAACAATACTTAAAATTTTTACAACGTTCTTTTTCATTTTTTTATTTCTCCTAACTTTGTTTTATTTTATGATGAAAGCATACAACTATATTTATAAATTTGCAATAAATTTTGCATAAAAAATTATTTTTATCGATTTTTTATCGTTTTTTAGTGTTTTTATACATTATTATATAACTTTTTATGCAAATATACATTTTCAAAGAATAAAATTTCTTATTTATTCGCTTTTATTTACATTTTTCAAATTTATAAATATAGTTGTATGCTTT
>CAZQGE010000071.1:0-5247 GCA_964592815.1 uncultured Bacteroidaceae bacterium
ATCTATACATTGAAAAAGGAACTCACTGCTTATAGCAAATATCCAATCACTCATGCAGTTTATGAAGTCAAAGAAGAAACTTTTGAAACAAAATTCGGCAAAAAAACTTATACTACATACACTCAAACTGGAACAGTGACAGTTGATACTGTTCTCACAAGAAGTTTCCCTATTGTAGATGTTTTGTGCAATGCTTTGAACATCAATTTGACAAAGATTGAAGCAGAAAAGAAATTTGAACTTTCAGAAAATTCACTTCAAATTCTTGAAATGGCACTTGGTGCTATTCCTGGAATGGAAGGTTTGAAAGACGTTTTGACAATTGACAATCTTTCACTTGTCGCTGACAAACTTTACAATGCAGTTTCAAACAACATGGACAAAATCAACGAAATGCTTTCTGGAACAGAAAATGGAGCACTTATTAAAACCATTCTTCCTTCAATTCTCGATGCATGGAACAGATACAGCGTATATTCTGCTGATGAAAATGGAGTTCCTGACAAATTTGCAGGTTTGCTTCTTACAGTAGTTTATGTTTTCGACACAGAAATTGGTCTTGGAACACTTGCTGTTGGCATGTTGCCTGAAACATTGGACATCGTCATTGGTGACGGCGCTATTGCAAAAGCACAAAAAGATTATGATTCAGGATACACTGAAACACAATTGCTCAAATTGCAATATGAACTTGAAAACTATCCAACATTGCTTGCATATGCAAACTTCAAACACATCACAATGATTTTTGCTGGAATTGTCGTTTTGTCACTCATGGCATACATGTTCTTTGCAAAAAAAGAAAAAGAAGCAATTTTGCTTAAAGCATAGGAGGTGCATTATGAAAAATCTAGCATTAGCTAAAAAAATAACAATGATCGCCTTGTATTGCATAGGCTTTCCTATCTTGGCAATTGTAGCGTTGGCAGAAAGCATCAAATGGAACAATTTTGGAATGTATGGCGCTGGTGCTTTCACCCCATTTATTTTGGTTTTGGTCATTTGGGCTGTTGCTGCTGGTATCACTGGCTTGGTTTATTTTTTGACAAAGAAAAAAGGCAAAAGCCCAGCAAGAGTCAACATCACTGCTGCAATCGTTCCAATCGTTTTGATTTTCGGTTTGTTCTTGATTTTTGAAGCAGCAATGCCACAACTTATGGCAGAGGGAACATCAAACACTATTTTCTATGAAGATGTCTTGGAAGATTCAATGGGCGTTCACAACAAGTTGGTTGATAGAGTTGAAGACTTCAAGAAAAAGAATAACCTTGATGCAAATGTGAAAGCAAGTGACAAAGAATTCCAAAATGTTTTCTCAAAAATCTATCCAAGTATGGACAAAGCATACAAAGCATTTGATCCACTTGCAATAAAGATGGCTTTGAGATATCCAAACTTGATGGATGCAGTCACATCTGGCAAAATTCCTGTTTCTGTTTTGGCAACATTGATGTTGAAATCTGATGCTGAAATCAATGTCAACAATCACACATTGACTGTTGCAGAATTGCTCAAATTGAATGATGCTGAAATCACAGAAACACTCAACACAGTTTTTGCAAATATCAGCAAAATCAGTGATCCTGCTGTTTTGAATGACGCCATTGGAAAACTTTTGGTCACAAAAGAATTTGATGGAATCAAATGGAACATCTTCCAAATCTTGGGAAGCAACATGCTCGCTCCAACAATCGACCCTAACGGAGAAATTGTCAAAGTCACAGAAGTAGACGGAGTTGCAACAACAGAAAACCTTGGCGGATGCCTTGGCTATATGGATATGGCATGGTTGAATGGTCTTTCAGATATGTTCTTCATTCCTTTGATGAACTTTAAAGCAATCTGCTTTGGATTTGCAATTGGAATTGCTTTCTTGGCTCTCATCAGCGAAGTTGCAAGAAGATTCTTTGATGAAGCAATCACACAAGCAGTATAGACAAGTTTTTGATAGAAACAAGTCATAAAAATGTGTCCTCAATTTTTGGGGATACATTTTTTTTGCTTTTCATACAACTGTTGTAAAAAAAATTCATACTAATGTTGTAAAAGAATTTTCATACTACTGTCGTAAAAAATGTTGCTTTTATATTCTTTGAATTATGATTTAGTGTATATCATATTATGTGACTTTTTGTGGTGAAAAACTAAAAGTGTTGCAAAAACAACATTTACTAAATTAAACAAGTATAAAATAGGGTGGACGATGCGACCGTAGAAAGCCTTTGATACATCAATAACTACGCTTATTCTACGCATTTATGCTTTATACATATAAATTTTTTAGACTAGGGATTGCATGTTTTTTACAATCCCTAGTTTTTTATAATGGAAACAAATATAGATAAATATTAAGAAATGATGTTTGATAATTTAGTATACAAAACTTATGATGTAGTATATTTTATGGCTTTATCTTTTCTTTTTTAAAATCAAAAATATTAACAAGACAACCGTTAAAATTGTTAAAGGAACAGTTGTGCTGATGACGATAATTTCGGTGTGCTTTTTGTTTGTATTGTTACTTGGCACATCGCTTCCTTCGCCTTTGCCACTGTCTATATCGGGTGGTGTTGTTCCTCCATCATCGATGTCGGGTGGTGTTGTTCCTCCATCATCATTTTGAATGGTGATGGTATTGCTTGAAAATATAAGACTATCACTGAAATTTGTATGGTCACCTATCGCTTTGATTGTAAAGTAATAACTTCCGTTTGCTTTCATCAATTCAGAAAAGTCGTGGATGCTTTGAGTATTGATTTTTTGAATTAAATCGCCAAATGCTACTCCGTCTTTATATAATTGTAGTTCATATCCTTGGGCATTTGCGACGATGTCCCAAGACCCAATATTACTATTAAATTGGACATTAGATGGTGTTGCTAATTTGTCTAAAACAACTGATGTTTTTGTACTTATTATTTCATCACTATTCAAATAAGTTGTATAATAGTATGGTGATGGGATAGTAGAAGTATATCCTTCTTTCATGTTGGCAGTCACGTCTGGAACAGCAGTGACACCAAAAGTATAATCTCCTTCCATTTGTAAATATTTTGAGATATCGATGCTGGTGTCTTTTGTGAGAAAAACTTTCTCTACTATGTTGTTTCTATACACTCGTATCCGATATGAGACATTGATGTTTTGGAATTTATTCATAAGTGGGGTGTCATCATGGCCGAGATAATTCAACCAATCCGTATTAGGTAGGTCTCGAAGTCTTTTTTTCAGACTTGATGTTGTGGCTGTGGAGAAGGACAATGTTTTGTTGGTCAGATTGACATTTGCTGGACTGTCCATACGCTCTCTCATTCCACTTGCTTTATCAAATTCTGATGTCTCTGTCCAAGTGCCAATCCATTTATTATATAGGTCTGCAAAATTTGTTTGAGTTTGATTTTGAGGAGATTGAAAACTGCCGATTACAAGAGTTTTTTCGTGCCATTCACTGTCAGCATAATGTAAGTTGTCGCCCAATGCACGATATTTAACTACATAAGTTTTTTCGTGAGAAAGATAAGTAGTGAACCAGCCCGGTTCATTTGGATTGGTTGTCAAAACTTCGCTTTCTTGAACAAGTTTGCCATCCTGAATAGAATATAAGATATATTGCAGTTTGCTGGCTTTGGCGTTGTTGGCTGGCTCAAATGCTGAAAACTGCCCACGGCTTGAAAAGTCTTCTTTTCCATTTAGGATAAGTTTTTCAGGTTCGCTATAAGGTATTTGTGTGGCAGAATAGGTTTTGTATGCTGAATTTAGAGCATTGTAGGCAAGCGTGATTTCTTCGGTATTTTTTGTGTCTATGTTTTTATAAAACTCTTTTGCTATATCTAGTTTGCCTTTAAATTCAGTTTTGGCATTTTGTGGAAAGTTCAGATTTTCACTGCCTGTCTTGTAGTAGTCAAGACGCATTTGAGAAATAGATAGCAACACTTTGAATGTGTTTTTATCATGGCTTGAATAATTTTTGTTGAAGAAATTTGTATGGTATTTTTCGTCTAACTCTACATAGTATTTTGTGCCATTTATACTTGTTCTATATAATACACTATTTTCATAGACAGACATTGATATAGGTGTACCGTTTTGTAAATTTTCTGAATGTATTGCCTTGTCAGTCCCATCTAGTTTGATAGATTCAATTTGTTGACTATTAAAATTGTAGTAGAAGAGTCTGTCTCTATTAAAGGCAAAACTCAATGGATATCTCTTTAAAGTATCGTTGTCAACAGTAAAGTCAAGGGTTGCTATCAACTCTTCGGTTTTGGGGTTTGTAATGGTATTATCAGTCCATTCACTACGGTAAAGTTTATTGCCGTTTTTTATAAAATACCAATATCCGTTATTTCTATGAAAATAGTAATTTTTGTTTGCAACTAGCATATTGTCATATTTTGTGCTAGTGAAACCATAGTCTCTCATGCCTTCTTCTTGGTCCCAGTTCTCTGAGTGGGCATAGAGATTGCCTTTGTTGTTGGCCACAAAGTAATTGTGAGAAATGTTTCCGTATGATTTCCCTCTGCCATCCCAAGTTGGGTCTGTCATATACCATTCGTTTTCTATTTTAAGAAGTGGCCAAATATGGAATGTTCCCATTGTAGCATTTTTCCAATAAGGTTTAATCGGCACGCTTGTCAGTCCTGCCATGTTCCATATTGCATTCATTAGTATTTCATATTCATTACAAATGGCTGCTTGATTCAATAGGGCATTTTGTGCAGGGGTAACTGCGCCATCGCCGAATCTCTCAATAGAGTAAGCGAATTTGGAGATGAATCTATCATACAATGCAGTTGCCACTTCGATTTGTGACATATTAGGTTCTATGCAATCAAGGTAACTAATAAGTACTTTTTCAATTTTTTGAAGCATTATATGGTAAGAATTATCTGTGAATGCGCCATAATCAAGTAGCATATATGTCGGATATCCATTCACATTGTCGCTACCACCCATTGACCAACTAGGTATATTAAGTTGTAACCAAGGCGCACGTTTTTTTAGTTCGGTCATTATCGAATTTGAAACGTAAATATTTGTTAATTCCCATTCAACCTCTCCAATATAGATTTTCTCTTGGCGGTTTTTTATTCCATCTATAATGTTAGAATAGGCAATTTCTCTACGCTCTTCAAGTGTAGTAGTTTGTGCAGAAACTACATTTGTTTCATTTGGGTTTGAAAAACCAAGTGCAAATATTTGTATAAGTAGTAAAAGTATTACTATTATAATATTTTTGTTGTTTAT
>CAZQGE010000072.1:0-5126 GCA_964592815.1 uncultured Bacteroidaceae bacterium
AGAAAAATTTTTTTTGATATGATTTTTAGGTAGATTTTATGGTAAATAAACAAAATGTTAAGTTTATATATAATATATAAGAAAACAGTTTACACAGAATAAAATATAGATTACAATCAGCTCGAAAAATAAAAATTGTCATTTGATATTGCTTGTTTCAACTTTGAGGCAAGTTTTATTTTTACTAAAAAAATGGACGTACAGAAATATGATGAAACCCGAATTACTCAACAGTTTTAAGCAATATCATTACAAAGATTTCTTTAGTGATATTATGGCAGGGCTTTTGGTAGCCATAATTGCGTTGCCTCTGTCAATTGCGCTTGGTTTGGATAGCGGAGCTACGATTCAACAAGGAATTATGACGGCTATTGTAGCTGGCTTTTTTATTTCTGTATTAGGCGGTTCAAAATTTCAAATAGGAGGGCCAACTGCCGCTTTTGCCGTAATTTTGGTCGGATATATCAACAACCCCGACATAGGCTTTTTAGGTTTGCAAATTGCAACCATTTGCGCTGGCATTTTGTTAGTTATTATGGGCTTTTCAAGAGTTGGAAAACTCATAAAATATATTCCGTTTCCTATAATTATTGGCTTTACAACAGGCATTGGCATAACTCTTATGACAGGTCAACTCAAAAGTTTTCTTGGCGTAACTGTGGCAGCTGGAAATAGTTTTGTTTGTGCAAGCGGATTTATATCCAAACTTGCAACCTTGTTTATGAATATTACGTCAATAAATTGGATGACGGTTTTGATTGGAGTAGTAACATTGACGGTTATCATTTTGCTACCAAAAATCAATAAAAAAATTCCAGCAGCATTCATTGCTATAATAGTGGCAACCGTTCTTAACGTAATAATTGAAAAAGCAAGTGGAAGAAGTTTTGGCGTTGCAACAATAGGTTCAACCTATGGCGACATTAAAGCTGAATTTGACGTTATAAGTTTTGTAGGGATTGAAAGCATTAAATATGCAAAATTGATTGTCCCGACTTTGGTGATTGCGTTTTTATGCGCCATAGAAAGTCTGTTGTCGGCGACGGTAGCAGACGGAATGACAGATACAAAACATAATTCCAACCAAGAATTGGTAGGTCAAGGTGTGGCAAATATTATGTCTAGTTTGTTTTGCGGTTTGCCTGCAACGGGAGCCATTGCAAGAACTGCGGCAAATATCAATAATAATGCTAAAAGCCCGTTAGCGGGAATGTTCCACGCAATATTCTTGCTTATTATGTACGTATCATTGATGCCGATTGTAAAATATATTCCATTGGCATCGTTGGCAGCCGTTTTAATTATGGTTGCGTTTGGAATGAGCAACTTTCCGTTGTTTGCAAAACTTGCTACATTTGCAAAAAGAGATACTGCAATTTTGATGGTTTCTTGCATTCTTACGGTGTTTTTAGATTTGACGTACGGAGTATTGGGTGGCATAGTGTTATCTATAATCCTTATGTTGCCTAACTTAATTCATCCAGCAAAACTTGTTGAAGTTGAAGCAAGTGAAGTTTTTGGTTCACAAAAATTCAATTATGAAAAAATCAAATATTACGCTGTTAACTATGATATAACTTTTAACAGTATAAACGGAATAATTGCCAAAATTGAAAATGCGGCAAAAGAAAACGATGTAATCGTGGTTGACTGTTCAAAAATCAAGCGAATTGACTCTACAAGCGTTGAAAAACTCGCAAAATGTGCTAAGGCATTTTCAAAACGCAATAAAAGACTTGTTCTACATAATGCAAACAACGTAATAAAGACGAGATACGTCAAGTCCTTTATGCACATAATCAAAAAATGGTAAATAAACAGAGCGTTGAATATAAGAATATTTTTTTATAAAATTAAATATTTAAGATAAGCGGTTTTAACACAACTATTTAATGTAAATAGTAAAACACGGATATTGCGTAATATAAGTCATTTTACGCAGTATTCGTGTCTATAAAAATCCAATTATATGTTCAAAAGTTATGTGCAGTTTACACCAAAATTTATAAGTTGCTTAAAAAAACCGTTGGTATATAATTAACAATGCTACTTAAAAAATATATATTTGACTTTAAGGTCCTTAGGCATTATAATTTAACATACAATTCATAGTTATCTTAGGAGAATTTATGACGCTAAAATTAAATCATTTTCTAAAAATGTTTGCTAAAAGGTGGTACGTATTTATTGCGTCCATTGTTTTTTTTACAATTTTAGGATACTTCATTTCAAGTTTCGCCATTACAAAAACATACCAAAGCGAATCATATCTTACTATTGACGTGACGGGCACTGCTAGTGTAGGAAGTGAATTAAGTGAAAACGATGCTGCAAGATTTATTTTTGCTATAGTTTCGTCTGACTCTTTGTATGATAAAGTTTCAATTGTGATGAACACAAAAGGCTATGGGGAATTATCACCAGAAACTATCAAAAGTTGGATAACAGTGTCAAGGTACGACAGCTCCAACAAAATTTTGCTTGCTAAAGCAACATTCAAAGGCAATGCAAAGGCTGCGCAAACTCTATTGATGGCTTTCAACAGCGAGCTAAACGCTCTGTTACAATTAAAGGATATAAAAGGTCAAAAAATTGCTTTAACAAATTGGACTGAACCTACCTACGAAACACAATTTATTTCTCCAAACATAAACTTGTATTGGTTTGTTATTATTTTGGCGGGAATTGTTATTACGTTTATTGCAATTTCGTTGTACGAATTCTTAAACGTCAAAATGTGTTATTACAACTATGACAAAGACAATTTGGGCATAAATAACTTCGGGAAAATTAGTTCCGATTATTACGAAAATGGTAAATAATTATGAATAATAAGAAATTCTGTAAATTAAAAAGCAAAAATGAGATGCCATTGATTACCGCCCCAAAGGTATCTAAAAAGTTTTATGACAGCATATTTTATGCGGGTTATTCTGCTTTTCAAAGTCTTGAAAGCAAAAAAAATAAGGTTATTTGTTTTACATCTTTGTCCAACGACCTCAACAAAAGCGTTTTAGCAATAAACTTGGCAATGTTGTTTAGCGAAAAAAAACATAAGACTTTGCTGATAGACTTTGACCACAACTTCAACTATGTCGCTCAAAAGCTGGGTTTATCCAATGACAAGGGGTGTCTGCAGGACTTTTTGGAAGGCAAAACACAAATTGAAAATGTGGTAGTTAATATCAACGATAATTTTGACTGTATTTTGGCAGGGGAAAATAACGGCAATATCAATCTCTTAAACGATGATTTAACATTGAAGATTGCCGAGTATTGCACTTCAAATTACACGGTTACAATTTTCAATATAGCGGACGCAAATTCGGCAAAATGTCAGTTGATTTCTTCACAGTCCGATGGCGTTGTGCTTGCTGTAAATCCACAAAAAGATGCGGTATCTGACGTCATAAAATGCAAAAAATTGTATGGCGACGAGTTTTTGGGTACTATTGATTATCGATAAAGCATTGCATTAAAAATCTTACAAATTTAATTCAAATCTAAATTAAAAGGACGGATATATGCTTCCGTCTTTTTTTTATAATTTTTGTTAGCTTTACAATTTGTTCACATTTGACAAGCGTTGGTTATAGATATATAATTTTGTTTGAATTATATGCATCAAATTATAGGTGAATTGATTATGACTAGCTCAAACGAAAAATTAAAAGTTCTTTACATAAACACCCTCTGCGGCTATGGTAGCACGGGGAAAATCTCTGAGGAACTTGCACAAAGCGTAGTTTTGCAAGGTGGCGAAAGCTTAATTTGTTATGGCAGGAGAAATTATAGCGGAGAAGTTCCTTCCTATAAAATAAGCTCAGAATTTGAAAGTAAAATTAACGGAGCAATGCAACGTATTTTTGATAACGAAGGTTTGGGACTTCCGTTTTCAGCATTTAGACTGATAAAAAAAATAAAAGAATTTCAGCCTAATATTATCCATTTGAACAATTTGCACGGAAATTATCTTAACTACAAAATACTGTTTAATTTTCTGAAAACCACAAACATAAAAGTCGTTTGGACACTTCACGATTGTTGGTCTTTTACGGGGCATTGTACTCACTTTGATTGTTTTGGTTGCGACAAATGGAAAACCCAATGTGAACATTGTCAAAACAAAAATTGTTATCCAAAGCGTTATGGCTTTGATAACAGTATAAAGCAGTACAAACTGAAACGTAAATTATTCAATTCGTTAGATGGTTCGCAAATGGTTATTGTATCTCCAAGTAAATGGCTTGATAATTTGGTAGGGCAATCTTTCTTAAAGAATGTTAAGCATCTTTTAATCTACAACGGCATAGATATTTCAAATTTTTCAGTTGTTGACAATCACACTTTTGATGGAGCGATTGACCGCAGTAAAAAAATTGTTCTTGCAGTTGCAAGCGCGTGGAGCTTGAAAAAAGGTTTTTACGATATTCTAAAAATCTCAGACAAACTCTCAGATGAATATGTGATTGTTATTGCAGGAGTTGACGATACCTTAAAGAAAGAAATTAAAAACAAAAACGTTGTCATTGTTAACAGGACTGAAACGCAGGCGCAACTTGCAGAGTTATACAGCCTTGCCAATGTATTTATCAACCCAACCTATGAGGACAATTTCCCGACGGTAAACTTGGAGGCGTTGGCGTGCGGTTGCCCAGTTATAACGTATAAGACAGGGGGAAGTGTTGAGGTCATAACTGACTTCAACGGACAAGTTATTGAAAAAGGCAACGTAAACCAAATGATTGAAAAGATTGTTGAGGTATGCTCAAAAACTTATGACAAGGCAAAGTTGATAGAAGACGCAAAAAACAAATTTGACAAAAAACTTATGATAAAAGGTTATTTAGAAGTGTATAAAGCTATTATTAGATGAAAAAGAAAATGCAGAAGTATAAGCAAATATAAACTAAACTAATAAATGCACAATGATAAGTCATCTTCAAATATAAACTAAACTAATAAATGCACAATGATAAGTCATTTTCAAATAGAAACATAAATTAAAAAACGCAAAATAAAATAGGCATTTTCAAATAAAAAATATAAACCCCAAAACAAACGTTTGTTTTGGGGTTTTTGGAGCTGCTAACGCGATTTGAACGCGTGACCTCGTCCTTACCAAG
>CAZQGE010000073.1:0-4689 GCA_964592815.1 uncultured Bacteroidaceae bacterium
GAACTATTTACAATTCAACAAATTGTATGGCATTTAGAGCAAATATATAAAAAAAGATGTAAATTAAATATTTTTATCAAGTTAAAATATCGTCAATAAATTAAGAAGTCAATTCTTACGTAAAAATTGATAGTGACTAAATGTTATGACTATTATTTAGTTTGCGGAATCAATGCAACTTTGAATTTGACACCATAAATAATTTGTGCATTGTTAATTTTTATATAAGTATATTGTTTTACAAAAAAAAATACCCAACGTCGCCAAAACTTGACTTCAATCGGGTATATTTTGGTGCACCCAACAAGATTTGAACTCGTGCTTTCAGAATCGGAATCTGATGCTCTATCCAGCTGAGCTATGGGTGCGCATTTCGATTATTATAACAATTTTATTTATACTTGTCACTTTAATTTGTTTGAAAACAAATCATACCACCCAAGTTTTTGGCTGTTTTTGACATAAATAAAAAGCGAAACCACCTTGCGGTGGCTTCACTTGTGATGGAAGGTTAAGTTATTTATTTGTTGCAATTATGGGGTTACAGGAGCTTTATCAACAGCGTTTTGTTTAACAATGGATTTTCCGTTTATAACATAAGTACGTGTTTCAATTTTTTGTGTTGCGTTTTCACTAAATTCGATTGTTAATTTTGCGTTCAATACTGTTGTTCCGACGACGTATTTGATGTCCATTTCAACTTTTGAGCCATTGAGTGCAACGTTCTTTTCAAATTTAATCTTTGTTTGAGTTGCCGTATCAATGTAATCAACTTCTTGTTCGCCGTTTTCGTTTTCAATTTCGACTGCAAATGTATTTGTTACGCCGTTGGTCTTGATTGTGTAAACAAATTCTTCTTCGATTTCTGTGCCTTCAACTTCAATTTCTTGCTTAAAAATCATATAGTTGTCGTTATGGTCTAATTTATCAAAGAAAATTTGTGCTTTGAATTCACTTTCTGTTTCAGTTGTTCCATCTTCTTCCACAGAAGTTTCACTTTCTTTTTCACCAATCATTTCATATTCTGTGCCATCAGCTGCAACCATGATGCCTTTAAGTTTGAATTCTTGTTCAGTTTCAATATCTTTTTCATTTTGGTCTTCAATTGTGTTGCCAGCTGTTTTGTCAACTTGATTGTAGTAAAGTTTGAAAGTTTCAACGTTTCCAGCTAAATCGCGTTTTGTGATTGTCATAAGGTTGTTATATTCGGCTTTGTCTGACGTTTGTTCAACGACGCAATCTGTTGGATTGGTGCCAATATAACTTTCAACTGCTTCAATCGCTTGATTTATACTATCAACGATTTGCTCATCAGTTTTTTCAGCTGCGCTTTTACCGCTTGAAGATGCTGGAATAAATTGTCCCGCAGAAGCGATTGATGCAGCCAACATATCTTTTGTTGATGCTGTTACATTTTGAGGTTGAGGTGCTTTTGCTGGATTGCAAGCAACAAGCGCTAATGCTGAAGCGGATATGATTGCTAGTGTACAAATTCCACCTATAATTTTTTTCATAATCGTAATCTCCTTTTCTTGCTTTGTTGCATATTAAACAATTCAAAAAAGAATTTTGCTAACAAAAATTAAAAATATTTTTTAATCGTCATCTTCAATTTCTGCTTTCCAAGTTAATTTAGCGTTTTCAAGTAATTTTTCGTATTCTTCCTCAATGCTTTCTTCATATTTGTCAAACTTATCTTCAAGGTCGTCAAGTTCATCTTTAATAGTTTCAATATCTCCTTGAATAAGTTTATTATACTTATAGTCTGTCAAAGATAATTCTTCACAAAGCGAGTTATATTGATTTATTTTCTCCTGTGCTTTTTCAAATTGACCAAGTTTTACAAACTCTGTTGCGTCCTCAATCAAATCTTCCATTTTGTCGAGTTTATCAATTTTTTGCTTGTACTCTCTTAGTGCGATGTTATCGTTTAATTTTTGTTTTAACAAACTATTGGCTGAATTTATTTCCTGTTCGTTATAGCCTGCAATTTTTCTCGCCAATGCTTCAACCGTCATATTTGAAATTTCAGATTGAGAAACGCCCAAGTCTAAGGCCAGCTTTTCAAGTTTCTTTCGTGTTGCGGAGTTAGTTGAACCATCGTCTTCAGATTTTACAACTTCAATAGGTTTGCTTATGCTGTTGTCGTCCAAAAACGATTGAATTGTGTTTTTCAATGAATTTTGAATTGCCTTTTCTTTTACGCTGTCGGAGTTGAACGCGACAATCTTTATTGGATTTGCATCTGACATCAACCCTAATTTTTTAGTGTCCAACAAAATAGAGTTGCAGACTGAGTTTACGTCCAATCCTAAATAATTTGTCTCAAACAAAACCAAAGCAGCATCTTTATTTAGTGGAGAAATCGACTTAACTTTGTCGTTTTTGTCAGTCAAAATCTCAAACTTGGGATTTATTTCTAGACTGATATAATTTTCATACCTTAAAATATCTCCATTACCTATTCCCGATTTTGGTGGCAGAGCCAGCGTTACGACAAGCGCAGCAATCAAAACCACAGCGCAAACTGACAACGCAGAAGCAAACATACCAATTTTGTATGCCTTCTTCGAGGTTGCTTTTTTTGTTTGCTCATGAGGAATAACAGAGGCAACCACTTTTTCTTTGAAGTTTTGGTCAGGCAGTAATTGACTTGCCTGTTTTTTTAATACCCTTTTGACGTTCATCATAGGTTGACCTCCTTGCTTAATTCTTGCTTTAAGGTATTAAGTGCGGTTTTAAGTTTGAAACTTACCGTCGATATCGGGATATCCATAATTTGCGATACTTCCCGACGCTTATACCCTGCGATTACACACATCATAACAATTTCATAGTCTTGCTGTTGCAACAAATTTTGCGCTATCCCAATCAGTCCGAAATTTTGCGTAAAATCGTCACTTGCACCTATGTCAGCCACAATATCCAAATCTTCAAACGTACTTTCTCTTTTACGTCTGTTGAATTCGTTTATGGATAAATTTCTTGCAATGGTTGTCAACCAAGCCAAGAAATTATTATTTTCGTACTTATCAATTTCTTCAAAAACCTTAATATAAGTGTTTTGAACGATATCTTCGGCTATGCCTTTGTCCTTGACAATATTCAACGCGACAAAATAAACGAGCTTATACGTCAAGTCATAAATTTGGCTAAATTTCTCTTTATTCCCCTGCTTATATTTAGCCACCGCATCTTCTAGGATAGGCTTTTTCATTCGCACCCCGCACAAATAAAACAAATAAGATTATTGTTTTGCTAATATATTTTTTATTTTTTTATTTTCCAGCAAAAATTTGTTTTTTGCATTCTTCTTCCAATGTATTCAAGACGTTGAATACATCTTCAACGTCCGTGCCATAAACTGCAACCCCGTGATTGCCCATAAATGACGCCTTTCCGCCCTTCATTGCGTCAACTGTGTTATTGGCTAGTCTTTTTGTCATAGGCAAAGCGTGTTTTGAACAATAAACAAATTCGCCTAGCACCGCGCGATTTTCTGGGCTTACTTCCAACGTTTGATTTCTAGCGGCAAAAATTGAACAGTATGTAGGGTGTGCGTGGACAGCTATAAATGCGTCACTACGCTCTCTCATAATTCTGCAATGTATACCCTTTTCACTTGTAGGAGTTCCGCTTGATACTTGTTTATTCGTATGATAATTCATTCTAACCATATCTTGAACTTTAAGCAAATCGTACCCAACTGCCTTTGGCGTGCAATATAAGTCGTTTTCATCAATTCGCACAGATACGTTTCCCCAAGTGCCTTGCGTAATGTTTTCCGCATAAATGCGTTTTGCTACGTTGATAACAACGTTCCTCTTGTCTGCTGACAAAATCTGTTCTTGTTCGCTTTGAACCAAATTTTCAACAACATCTTTGCCAGTCGTCTCCAAATTCCATTCTCTTTGTTGGTTACGTTTTGAATATCCGTTTATGAAAACAAGCGTTTCTATACGCGAAACAAATTCACTCAACTTAACATATTTTTTAACTTTTGACAAAACAAATGCGCTTTTATCTAAAATTCTTGCCATTGTCCCCGCTTCGTCCAAAGAACGGGCAGTCAAAATTGCAAATTTCCCTTTGACTAAAACAGAACGCTTTTTTTTGAGAACTCGCAATATTTCCTTTCTGTCATTATTGACAACTTCTGTCTTTCCACCAAATATTTCGCTGAAATCATCAAGCATAATTGGAATTCCGCCTTTGCTTTCGGCATATTCAACGTGTTTGGTGTTAATAGTCAAAACAACGTTTACTCTCTTGTGATTAAACACGTCTAAAATTATCTTGTCGAAAGGCGTTTTTACAAAATTTTCTTTTTTTATAACAGTAGTCTTCCCGTTGGGAACTCTAAAAAAAATGTTGCCACCATAGCAAGCATAAATGCTCAACTGCTGCGGTTTTAACAACTCAATAATCTCGACGTACTTTTCGTTTAGTTTTTCTTTTAACATTTCATCACCTACTAAAGAATAATTATATCAATTAAAGCTATAAAAATCAATTCTGTATTTGCTAAGTATTTTAATATGTAATAAAAAGGCAAATATGTTTCTTTGAGTTTCCTTTCAAAAAAACTTCTTTGATAATGCTATAAACAATAGTGAATTCAAGCCATAAATAAAATGTAGTACGTTTTTGCGAATTATTAAAAATCGATTAAATTTATATAATGTAAAC
>CAZQGE010000074.1:0-4256 GCA_964592815.1 uncultured Bacteroidaceae bacterium
GAAAAAACAACACATAAAAGTGTTGTTTTAGATTTGGTGGAGATAGTCGGGTTCGTAGGGAACAAAGTGACCGTAATAGCGGAATGAAATGAGCGTCAGCAAAAGGTTTGAACACGAATATCTTAAAAAGAAAAAACAACACATAAAAGTGTTGTTTTAGATTTGGTGGAGATAGTCGGGTTCGAACCGACGACCCCTTGACTGCCAGTCAAGTACTCTAGCCAACTGAGCTATACCCCCAAACAGGTTTTGACAACGATTAGTATAACATAATCTAAAATTTTGGCAAGAGATTTCAGCCGTTTTTTCACGCCGTTATCATTTTCGTAAAGTTTTACAATTATATTGAACTTAAAAACAAAGGTTCAATATATTTTTTTATTAAAAAGCGAGGTACAAAGAACAATGAAAAACGGAACTGAAAAGTACATTAAGACGGTTGAATACCTAGGTAAATTATATGACTATATCAACAAAATTTATTTCAATGACGAACTTGTAAAACCTGTAATTACGGTACAACTTGACGCCAGAAATAAAACTTATGGTTGGTGGTCTGTTAAAAAAGTTTGGCAAGAAAATGCCGAGGACGAGGGCGAATACGAATTAAACTTAACTGCTCAAACACTTAACCGCTCTATTAACGAAATAGCTTCTACACTTATTCACGAAATGTGTCACCAATATGCAAGTGTAAATAATAAGCAAGATTGCTCACGAGGTGGAACATATCATAACAAATTATTCAAAAAGATTGCAGAAACTCACGGCTTGAATGTTGAGTGTGTCAAAACTATCGGTTGGTCGGACACGACTTTAACTGAAAGAACCGAAAAAGTAATTGCAATGTTCGTAAAAGACAACCCCAAAACAATTATATATCGTGCACCTATTGTTAAGGGTGAAACGGTTATAACAAGCAGTACACGTAAATATGTATGCCCTATTTGTGGACAATCTGTAAGAGCAACAAAGCAAGTCAATATTATGTGTTTAGACTGTAACGAGCCTATGCAAGCCTCAACCAATTTCAATCTATAAAACATCTTTACAAGATTATCATTTCGGGTTTGGGATATTTGCATAATAGTATCCAAAGTTAAACCATGAACTACACCACCCAAAGTGACAAATTTCATTCTATCATCATAAAGATTAATCAATGTGCTTCCACTATATGAGTAGTTGATTCATTATTTATCTATAATAAAAAATTCGTTCCATTTTAGAGTTGACGCGTTCCACCAAAAAAAAGCAACACTCTTTTGTGTTGCTTTTATTTTTTGTGTTTTTTGTTATTACACCTTATATTGAGGTACTATTTGCTTTTCCTCTATTTGTTTTTTGTTCTTGTTTGGCTTATTTTACCAAATCAAATCGTCTTCATATTCAACTAAAGTCGGGTCAAGCGGCTCTGCCATAAATATGGTTTGCATATAACTGTTCACACGTCCGCGCATATCCTTTCTGCCAACAGTTCGCTTGTCGCAAAGGTCGTGGTCAATCCAAATTATATGTATTCCACGTTCAAGCGCTTGCTCTTCAAACAACCCTTGCAATCCCGCCATATTTTTGCAAGATACTTGATTGAACATCAAAACAATGTTGGCGTTCCAATGCTTGCAAACTCTCCATAATTCGTCCAAAGCGTTTTTGTAGCCGCCATTGCTGTGGCTTCGCATTGTCATTTTTTCATAGGTTCTTGCAAGGTCAATAAGTGTTTGTTCTTTGTCTTCGGTGTTAAATTTATGGTAAGACATCATACTTTCCATATCCATAACTGTTTTAATACCCCAACAATTTTGCGCCCAATAAATAAAATTTGAGTAGTAATGAGCAGGGATTCCCCACATAACGGCACGATACCTTGGCTTGACGTCGTTTGCCTTGTCGGATTGGAAACCTTTTGTGACAACCTTATCAAGTTTTTTTGCGTTTCGTGAGTAATAATCATCCATACCGCCTTCCACTTGAAATTCAAAAAGTCTTTCATTGACAGATGGAGGCCCACCCGCTTGAGGATAATCTGTGCGGTTTATGTCCCAACGCTTAATCATATACTCGTTTTCGGTGTTATAGTTTTTCATAGCAGTAAAGTATGCGTCCCAGTCAAACTTTTCGCCAGTGTGTTCCTCTATAAACTTAATTGCGCCTTTAAGATTTTTGACTGCATAATCTTGAACTTCTGGCTCGTTAAACCTAACAGGTGGCGTTATTTGATACGTAACTTTATCAGGATATTTTCTGTCGTTAAACATAGTTGCCATAATTGCGCTGTCGCAAGGCATAGAGCTTGATATGAAAATGTTGCTTATTTCTGGATAATCATCGTCAAAAGCGCATCCTAACTCGGTTGTAGGCAACGAACATACATCTGGTGGAAGCCCCAAGTTTTCCATAACGTCTATGTAACGCAAATTTACGTCTTGGTCAAGTTCGCCTGCAACAAACACGGGCAACATTTGAAGTGGAATAAATTTCAAATTCGGGAAGCCCGACATAAGTTGAGAAGGCAACATTTCGTCAAGAATAATCGTTTTATCTCTCAGTTTCTTTGCACGTTTCGACTTTGGATTTATGTTTGCATCTCTTATAAGCATATCCTTAAGCAGTTTTGTCAAGCCTCTAACAACAGCGTAAGTTTGAATGTGGGCGCATCTCAATTCATATCCACGCAACCCAAACGTGCATTTATCAGTAAATGCGGCAATGGTCAAAAATGAACTCATCCATTTATATCTAAACATACCCTTTAACGCTTGCACAGGTGCTTTCAAAACCAATTCTTTGATAACAAACGCATAAGTTTTAAGCCAATAACCAAAATCGTATAGCGTATCTTTAACACCTCTATACTCACGATGTTTCATATACATTTTATTGTTGAATAAAGTACCCAAACCTTTATTTTTGGTGTCAAATTTTGAATATTCCATCAGTTCTTCTCCTTTATTCTATCATTGATTTTTTTGAGTTCTACACTTTCAACAAAGGCTTGGAAACGAGTTCTAAGCTGCCCCGAATTATGTGATACGTAAGGACGGTCAATGGATAAACACGGAATATTATTCTCGTGTTCTTGAACATAACTCGCCAAAGTCCTTTCATAACCCCAAGGCACACAAAATTTGATTTGTTCATAGATTATGCCATCGGCGCTATATTCAGAAACAAGCCCTTTTACATATTCGTGTCGGTCTTTAACTTTGTGTTTAGACATCAATCTAGGGCACATACTGCGTTGTAATTGCTGTCTTAAAATTTGCGTCAAAGCAGGTTCTTTGTCATTAAGCACATAAGGTTGTCTTCCTGGTAAACTTCCGTAACAATATCTGTCAGCAACGACCAAACCGCCAGCGTCCTCAATCATTTGGATAAGCTCTGGCTCGTCAATTTCGCCACCAACTACAACAAGTTTCGCCCTATAACTAGGTTTTTCGTCAGGTTGTCTAGTTTTCAAATCGTCTAACGTTTCGTTTAAGTACGGTAATATCAAATCCCAAGGACAACAATAACTTGCCAACGTAATCAAACTGAATTCATATCCCGTAATTGTAGGATTTTCTAGTTTTCGGTATTCTCCGATTTTTGTCACCACATCACATATTGCATTATACTTTTTAACTGCTTGCCTTATTGAAGTGTCTGATATGTCAATGCTAAAATTGTCTTCAAGCTGTTTTAACAGTTTTCTTTCAATCTGTTCTTGATAAAAAGCTACACAATCTTCATCATCGTTGAGCGGAACGTCAACGTGACTTATAAAAAATTTGGGTTTTTTGATAAGGTTTTGTATTTCAATGTTTTCCATACACCTGTTCATAGTTTCGCAAGCGTCCAACCCTGCTATGCTATCCAAAAAATTGTAGCCGCCTTCAATGGCTCTTTCAAGCAAGCCCCTTGCATATTCACAGGTGAAATTTGACATATAATATGTTGATAAATCTAATGAAGACGTGTTAGGCGCTCTAAGCCTAACTGAAAAACAATTGCCCAAATTAAGCAAAACCTCGGGCATATGGTAGCAAGTGTATCCAAATGCGTATTTTCCGCTTTCCTGCTCTTGCCGTATAAGCCCGTTGTTGGTTTCTGACAAGAGTTGCTCATAAAAAATGATATTTTTCAAATCTTTCATAACAAACCCCTAAAAATAATTACCAATATATTCTATACCTTTTAATAATTATTACAAATACGATTGTTACTATTATACTACTTGACAGTTATAGAATGACTGTTATAGATAAATTTTTATC
>CAZQGE010000075.1:0-4243 GCA_964592815.1 uncultured Bacteroidaceae bacterium
ATTTTTCCAAATAATATCAGCAAATTCTTCAATATCGTTAGAAATAAACACTCTTTCAGGCTCGCCAGTAAACGTAGGAATCGGGTTTCCATCACAATTATAAGTGTGGATAAAATGTCCAAGTCCGTCAATAGACGCATAATCGAACGTATAACGATTGCAAGCACTACCTATGCTGTCTGCGCTTTTCAAAATTGACATTCTGTATGTAAAATTTGCTTCCACATTCAAAATTGCACTAATACGAGGTGTAAAGTTGGGTTTGTCAGGTTCAAATTCTCTTGTTTTTAGCGAATGAACAAAACATTTCCCTTGTTTCAAACCGTCATAAATTGTCGTAGTTTGGTCGCCGTTTGTCACAATATATTTGTTTTCAAATTTCATAATCGGCGAATAAATAATAAGCGAAGGGTCTTCAACCTTTGACGCGTCAAAAGGATAAATTGTTACCTCTTCACCATTTTCCACAAACACGCGATTGCGACTGTTTTCGCTTCTTCCCATAATAAAATATGCAAAAACTGCGTTTTTTCCATCTTGTGACTTTCCAACGACAATACCCCTACCAGGATATGTATTATTTGCAAGCAAATCACCTAAATCATTGATGTCGTAAATGCTCATTTTCTCTCCTGCGCTACGTTTTATAGACTTTTTTTTAGATTTTCTTAATTTTTTATGTGTGTTAATTTTTCTGCTTATACGCCAACTATCTTGTCAGCTTTTATAGTTTTGTGTTTGTCTTTTTAATTTATTTGAATGTTTCGAATTTTTATTTATCTTTAGCTTTGTTGTTTTTGTATATCAACTTTAAGTTGTACGCAATCATTTTTTTTAAGTTGTATAATTTACAAAAAATATTTCTTCTGCGTAAAGGTTTTGCTTAAATAAAAGGTTTATTTTTTTGAAAGGTCTTTCGCAACTTTCTCTATCGCCATAGGCAACAGTTTCCATTCCGCCTCTTTCATAACTCGAAGTTGCAAGCTTTCTGGGGTGTCACCATCAACAATAGGAACTTCTTTCTGAAAAATTATTGCTCCGCCATCAGGAATTTCATTGACAAAATGGACAGTTGCCCCCGTAATTTTTTCACCTGCTTCCAAAACTTTTTGGTGTACTTTTATGCCATAAAAGCCTTTTCCGCAAAATTTTGGTATCAACGATGGATGAACGTTAAGTATGCGGTTTGGATATTTCGATGTAAAATATTCAGTCAGAATGCTCATAAAACCTGCCAAGACAATAATATCTATATTGTATAATTCAAGAAGCCTTATAATCTCATTTTCAAAAGCCGACTGACCGCCTAAAACATCACACAACACCGTACAAGTTTTAATGCCAGCTTTTTCAGCACGTTCAAGAGCATACGCCCCTGTTTTATTTGAAATTACAAGTTTTACGCTTGCATTCTTTATAATTCCATTTTTTTCGGCGTCAATTATGGCTTGAAGGTTTGTGCCTCCACCAGATACCAAAACTGCAACATTAGCTTTCATACTACTCAAAAACTACGCCGTCTTCCGACTTGATGACAACGCCAAGTTTATACGCATCAACACCGTTAGCTTTCAAAATTGAAATAGCCTTGTCTGCGTCTTCATTGTTTACAACAACGCTCATTCCAACACCCATATTGAACGTGTTGTACATATCACGCTCAGGCACGTTGCCAAACTCTTGAATTAGCTTGAAAATTGGCAAAACTTTAATGTCAGATTTTTTTATTTTTGCTCCGAAACCTTGCGGTATACTTCTTGGAATATTTTCATAAAAGCCCCCACCTGTTATGTGCGAAACTGCTTTTACCGCTATTTCTTCAAACAAGGCAAGCATAGGTTTTACATAAATTTTTGTAGGTGTCAACAATGTTTCTGCAATGGACGCTCCGTTAAGGGCTTTGCAAGGCTCACAAATTTCTTTGTTGTTTTCAACGTCAAAAATTTTTCTGACCAAAGAAAATCCATTTGAGTGAACACCGCTTGACGGCAATGCTAAAACTGCGTCACCTTCTTTTATTGTTGAGTTGTCAATAATTTTCTTTTTATCAACAACGCCAACAGAAAAACCCGCCAAATCATATTCGTCAATCGGATAAAAACCAGGCATTTCTGCGGTTTCACCACCAATTAAGGCGCAATTGGATTGAACACAGCCTTCGGCAACACCTTCAACTATTGACGCAATCTTCTCAGGAAAATTTTTGCCAACTGCAATATAGTCAAGAAAGAATTGTGGTTTTGCTCCGCAACAAATTACGTCGTTTACACACATTGCAACGCAGTCGATACCAATTGTGTTATGCTTATCAAGCAAAAAAGCCAACTTAAGTTTTGTGCCGACACCATCTGTACCGCTCACTAAAACTGGCTTTTCAATGCCTGTAATATCAAGTTCAAACAATCCGCCAAAACCGCCGATATCAGACAATGCACCACTTGTAAGAGTTCTTGCAATGTGCTGTTTCATAAGTTCAACAGCCTTATAGCCTGCAGTAATATCTACGCCTGCACTTTTGTAGCTTTCGCTGAAAGATTTATCCATATTCTCTCCTAATTTATTTATTCATTTATTCAATTCCGCATCTTTTTCAAGTACGGCGTTTGTATCTTTTACTCTCTTTTCAACAAGTTTTGCTTGCAAATCTTGGTCGTAAACAGCCAAAATTTCAATAGCTAACAACGCTGCATTTTGTGCGCCGTCAACAGCAACCGTAGCAACTGGAATGCCACTTGGCATTTGAACAGTTGAAAGCAATGCGTCAAGCCCTTCAAAACATTTTGATTTTATTGGAATACCAATAACAGGCAAAACTGTGTTAGCTGCAAATGCGCCCGCCAAGTGTGCCGCCATACCAGCAGCGCAAATTATAACGCCAAAATTGTTTTTTATTGCATTTTCAGCAAATTCTTTTGCTTGCATAGGCGTCCTGTGCGCTGAATAAATGTGCGCTTCATATTGAACACCAAATGCAACCAACGTATCAATTGCTTTTTGAACAGTTGGCATATCGCTGTCACTACCCATAATAATTGCAACTTTTTTTGACATGTTTCACCTCGATTATTGATATAAAAAAAGCAGAATTGCACGCAATTCCGCTTTCAACGCATTATTTTACACAACAAACTCCGTAGGCGCTGTGACGCAACCCAAATCTCAAAAAATTTGATATTTTTGTAGTTTGTCTTTCCATAGACATATATTACACCAAACGAAAAACTTTGTCAAAAAAAAACAAGACCTTTTCAAAACTTTCAAAAATATTTTTACTTTAATCTGCGTCCGCAATATTGACAGAAATTGCTACCGTTTTCTTCAATCAACGCGCCGCACCCAGGGCAATGTGTGATAATCTCTGCCGCAATTTCTGGAAATATGTCAGAAGACGTAACATTGATTGGAGGAACATAGGTTCCATTCTTTATGCACATATATTCTGCGTATTGTTGCCTTGCGTCCGCCTCAGAAATTCTAAGAACTTTTTTTGCAACAAGAACGTTTGCAACAATCTCGTGATTGGGCAAATTGCCAGTAGCAATCAATTTTTGAACAAACAGCAACTTGTCTATTTCTTTTATAAACGTATTAGAAAAAAATCTCTCAATCAAAATACTGTCAAATCCGTTGAGCTTTTCAGACAAGTCATATATATACTTAACCTTTGACAACCTAATCTTGAAAGCCCCAGTCAACGTTCCGCCAACAGGAAAACAAAAAAAACAAATAATTGGAAAAATAACTATAGTAGGAAAAGATTCAAAATCATTTGTCGAAGTCAACAACGAACTTAAAATAAACCCTAAAAAGCCAAAGATAATCAACAATGAAGAAAATACTAAAAGCACCTTGTATTTGATTACTTCTCTTTTTAAGTTTGGTTTTACATTCTTAATTAAATCTGGCGAACTCATTGACATATAATTTTGCACCTCAAAAATATTATATACCAAAGTTTTTCATTTGCAATAAAATATCATAATTACTTTTAATTGGAAAATATTTTTTTAATCTAAAACTTATACTAAAAATAATAACCTAAAATTTTGCAGATATTTTCAAACGTTAAAGCAATAGCGATTACACCCTACTGAATAAAAATACGAATGAACGTAAAAGCATTATTTGAAGAATTATAATTAGAAAAAAGTACGCAAGATGCGCGCTTTCATAAGGTTTTGTGATGATGCTCGCCTTTCAGCGATTGTTACCGTTTAGGTCAATCGCGTGCAGTACGACCTGG
>CAZQGE010000076.1:0-3812 GCA_964592815.1 uncultured Bacteroidaceae bacterium
CCTACATTGTGTTACGAATTTTATTAAGGAGAATTACCCCCTATGAAAAAAACTATTAGAGATATTGACGTAAAAGGCAAAAAATGCCTAACAAGAGTGGACTTTAACGTCCCGATGAAAGACGGCGTCATTACCGATGAAAACCGTATTAACGGCGCAGTTCCTACAATTCAATACCTTATGGAACACGGCGCAAAAGTTATTCTTTGCTCACATATGGGCAAACCTCACAATATCTTTACTGAAGGTTTTGGACTTACAAAAAAAGAAAAAAAAGCTGTTGAGGCTTTGCCTGAAAGCGAACAAGCTGCTGCAAAAGCAGATTTTATTGCAAAGGCATTAAAGAGCGACCCTGTCAAATTTAGCCTTAAACCAGTTGCTGACCGCTTAAGTCAAATTTTTCCTGGAAAAGTTTCTTTTGCTACTGACTTGGTAGGAGCTGACGCTCATAAAAAAGTTGCTGCGCTCAAAGACGGCGAATGTGTTTTGCTTGAAAATACTCGTTTTGAAGCTGGTGAAGAAAAAAATAGCAAAGAATTGTGCGAAAAACTTGCAGATTTCTGTGATATTTATGTCAATGATGCTTTTGGTACTGCTCATCGTGCTCACGCAACTACTGCTGGCATTGCTCAATACGGTTTTGCTAAAACTTGCGTAAGCGGGTTCCTCATCGAAAAAGAGCTCAAATTTTTAGGTGGCGCAATTGAAAACCCTGTTAAACCGTTTGTTGCTATTTTGGGTGGAGCTAAGGTTTCTGACAAAATCGGCGTTATTGAAAACTTGCTTGATAAATGCAATAAGATTATCATTGGTGGCGGTATGGCTTATACCTTCAATAAGGCTCGCGGATATGAAGTCGGAAATTCTTTGCTTGAGGAAGATAAAATTGAACTTGCAAAAGAATTGATTGCAAAAGCTAAACAAAAGAACGTTGAATTTCTTTTGCCAAGCGATAACGTTGTTGCAGACGCATTCTCAAATGACGCTAACTTTAAGGTTGTAGAGGGCAATATTCCTGACGGTTGGATGGGACTTGATATTGGACCTAAAACTGTTGCTTGTTATGTTGCAGCACTTGCAGATGCAAAGACTGTTGTTTGGAATGGACCAATGGGCGTATGCGAAATGGATAATTTTGCAAAAGGTACGCGCGCTATTGCAGATGCTCTTGCAAAGATTGATGCTATTACAATAATCGGTGGTGGCGACAGCGCAGCTGCTGTTGCAAGTTTGGGTTACGCAGACAAGATGACGCACATTTCAACTGGTGGTGGCGCATCACTCGAATTTCTTGAAGGCAAAGTTCTTCCTGGTATCGATTGTTTGGATGAAAAATAAAATCTAGGAGATATATTATGAGAAAAGCAATTATTGCTGGCAACTGGAAAATGAACAACACAATAGCCGAAACAAAGGCTTTGATTACTGACCTTCTACCTTTGGTTAAGGACGCAAAATGCGACGTGGTTATCTGCACACCTTATACAGATTTGGCAACTGCTGTTGAAATGACAAAAAATTCCAACGTAAAAGTCGGTGCAGAAAACGTGCATTGGGCTGAAAAAGGTGCTTTTACTGGTGAAATCAGCGCAAATATGCTTGTTGAATTAGGTGTTGAATACGTAATCATCGGACATAGCGAAAGAAGACAATATTTTGGTGAAACAGACCAAACTGTTAATGCTCGTACAAAAGCGGCATTGCTTGCAGGTTTGAAACCAATTGTTTGCGTAGGTGAAACTTTGCAAGAAAGAGAATCTGGAAAAGTTGAAGAAGTTCTTGTTCGTCAAACGGAAGGCGCATTCAAAGATATTCCATCTTCTGAACTTGACAAGATTGTCATTGCTTACGAACCTGTTTGGGCAATCGGCACGGGCAAGACAGCAACTGCTGAGGTCGCAAACGATACAATCAAAATTATCCGTGATACAATGGCAAAACTTTATTGCGATAATTGCGCTCAAAACAAAGTACGCATTCAATACGGCGGAAGTATGAACCCAAAAAATGTTAAAGAACTTATGGGTATGAGTGAAATCGATGGCGGACTTATTGGTGGCGCATCGTTGAAAGCAATTGATTTTTCACAAGTTGTGAATTACTAGAAATCACTTAGGGGAAAATCAAAAGGATTTTCCCCTTTTTTCAAAATTACATAAAAGAAAAAAGTTAATCGGAGATATTTATGCTTGGACTTATTATAATGGACGGCTTTGGCATTGCGCCAAACACAAAGGACAACGCAATTACCACACAAGGTACTCCCAATTTGGATGCTTATATGGCGAAATATCCGCATACAACATTGGGTGCAAGCGGACTTAACGTGGGGCTTCCTGACGGGCAAATGGGTAACAGCGAGGTCGGACACTTAAACATTGGCGCAGGTAGAGTGGTTTATCAAGACTTGACGCATATTTCAAAAGAAATTGCAGAAGGCGGTTTTTTCAAAAATGGAATCTTGTTGGACGCTATGCACCACGCAAAAACTAACGGCAAAAAATTACACCTTATGGGGTTGCTTGGCCCTGGTGGCGTTCACAGCCACATTGAGCATTTACACGCGCTTGTAAAAATGGCTAAGCAAGAAGGTCTTAAACAAGTTTACATTCATTGCTTTTTAGACGGCAGAGACGTTCCACCTAAGAGCGCAAGTGGATATATTTCTGAACTTTATCAATTCTTAAAAGAAGAAAACTTCGGTAAAATTGCTTCCGTGTGTGGTCGTTATTATGCAATGGACAGAGATAACCGTTGGGATAGAGTTGAAAAGGCGTATAATATGCTTACGCTTGGTGAAGGAAAGCTAGCGGAATGTCCTTATGATGCGGTTGAAAAAAGCTACGCAGACGGCATTACCGACGAATTTGTTTTGCCTACTGTCATTGTTGAAAACGGAAAACCCGTTGCTACAATTTGTGAAAATGACAGCGTAATTTTTTACAACTATCGTCCTGACCGCGCAAGAGAAATTACCCGTGCCCTTTCTCAAAAAGAGTTTGAATTCTTCCAAAGAAAATCTGGTTTTCTTGCTCTGAAATATGTATGTTTTACACGCTATGACGCAAGTTTCAAGGATGTTGAAATTGCATTTGCTCCAAGAGAGTTGTTAAACACATTAGGCGAATATCTTGCAAAATGCGGAAAAAAGCAACTTAGAATTGCTGAAACTGAAAAATATGCTCACGTTACGTTTTTCTTCAACGGCGGTGTTGAAACACCAAACAAAGAAGAATATCGTGAACTTATTTCGTCTCCAAAAGTTGCAACGTATGACTTGCAACCCGAAATGAGTGCGTATGAGGTAAAAGATAAAGCGGTTGCTCAAATCAATTCTGGAAAATTTGATGTAATGATTTTGAACTTCGCAAACTGTGATATGGTTGGGCATACTGGCGTATATGAAGCAGCTGAAAAAGCTGTTGAAACTGTTGACATTTGCGTCAAGGAAGTTGTTGACGCCATATTGAAGCAGGGCGGTGTTGCTCTTATTACTGCTGACCATGGAAATGCTGACCATATGTTTGATGAGAATGGAAAGCCGTTTACAGCTCACACAACAAACCCCGTACCTTTGATTATGGTTGGAAATACGGACAAAAAACTTGCTGATGGTGGCAAACTTTGCGATATTGCGCCCACTATGTTGGAACTTATGAATCTGCAAATTCCGTCTGAGATGACAGGAAAGAGTTTGCTCCGCTAACAAAAAGTTTGAACGTTTATAAAAAAAACCGCAGTTGTGCGGTTTTTTTTGTTTGGGGAAGTCTATAATTTTTTTATCATTAAATATGATTTTTTATGTTTCTTAT
>CAZQGE010000077.1:0-3745 GCA_964592815.1 uncultured Bacteroidaceae bacterium
ATGTCAACTATTTGAACAAATATTTTAAGCTTTTTTTAATGTATTTTTTGCTGTATCAAATTTAATGCTTTGAGCAGAAATTTTAAGGCAAATTTTTTTACTAAATTTTTTTTAATAAAAAAAAGAACGCAATTTGCGTTCTCTTTAAGGTTTGATTGTTAATTTTATAAAGTTATTTATCTAACTTTTTTGCTTGTTTGAATTTTGAAATGCTAAAACTGATTGTTTGATTTTAGTACATTCCGCCATCCATACCTGCTCCGCCAGGCATTGCCATTGGGGGAGTTGGGACAACAATGTCTGTAACAAGTGCTTCAGTTGTAAGCAAAGTGCCTGCGACTGACGCTGCGTTTTGAAGCGCGCTTCTTGTAACTTTTGTTGGGTCAAGAATACCAGCTTTGACCATATCGCAATATTCGTCCTTTGCCGCATCGTAACCGAAATTCGTTTTGTTTGCATTTACGATGTTTGAAACAACAACACCGCCGTCAATGCCTGCGTTGATTGCGATTTGACGAATAGGTGCTTCAAGTGAACGAATGATTACGTTTGCGCCAGTAAGTTCGTCGCCACTTAAAACTGCGCACGCTTCCTTGACTGCTTTGATGATTGAAAGCAAGGCTACACCGCCACCGGGGACAATGCCTTCTTCAACTGCCGCACGTGTTGCTGCCAAAGCATCTTCAATACGCATTTTGCGTTCTTTCATTTCAATTTCCGTTGCTGCGCCTACGCCAATAACTGCTACGCCACCTGCAAGTTTTGCAAGTCTTTCTTGCAATTTTTCTTTGTCATAATCTGACGTTGTTTCTGCAATTTGAGCTCTGATTGCCGCAACTCTTGCTTTGATAGCTTCAGCATCGCCTGCGCCACCGATGATTGTTGTGGTTTCTTTGTCAATTCTGACAGATTTTGCCGTTCCAAGCATATCAATCGTTGTTTCTTTAAGGTCGTAACCCAAGTCGCTTGCAATATATGTTCCGCCTGTCAAAATTGCGATGTCTTCAAGATATGCTTTTCTTCTGTCTCCAAAGCCAGGAGCTTTGACTGCCACGCAGTTGAATACACCTTTCAATTTGTTAACAATGATTGTTGTCAAGGCTTCGCCTTCAATATCGTCAGATATAATCAACAACTTCAAGCCTTGTTTCAAAACTTGTTCCAAAATAGGTAAAATTTCTTGAATGTTGCTTATCTTTTTGTCTGTAATCAAAATTACGGGGTTGTCAAGAACGGCTTCCATTTTTTCTGTGTTTGTAACAAGATAAGGGGAGGCGTATCCGCGGTCGAATTGCATTCCTTCAACAACGTTAAGTTCTGTTGACATAGTTTTGCCTTCTTCAATCGAAATAACACCGTCTTTGCCAACTTTTTCCATAGCGTCTGAGATGAGTTGTCCAATTGTTTCATCATCTGCAGAAATTGAGGCAACTTGCGCAATAGCTTTTTTGTCCTCAACGTCTTTGCTTATGTTTTTAAGTTGTTTTACAGCCGCATCGGTTGCAAAGCTAATACCTCTTTTAAGTCCCATAGGGTTTGCGCCCGCTGCAACATTTTTCAAGCCTTCTTTTACGATTGCTTGCGCAAGAACTGCAGCAGTTGTAGTTCCGTCGCCTGCGACGTCATTAGTTTTTGTAGAAACTTCTCTAATGATTTGTGCGCCCATATTATCAAAAGCGTTTTCAAGAGTGATTTCCTTTGCAATGGTAACACCGTCGTTTGTGATTAGGGGAGCACCGAAAGGTTTGTCAAGAACAACGTTTCTGCCTTTTGGGCCAAGTGTAATTTTTACTGTATCTGCCAAAGCGTCAACACCTGTTTGCAATGCTTTTCTAGCGTCGTCGCCATATTTGAATTGTTTAGCCATAATTTATAACCTCCGATTATTATTCAACGATTGCGAGAATGTCAGATTGACGAACAATAACAACTTCATCTCCGTCAATTTTGAATTCGCTTCCTGCATACTTGGAATAAAGTATTTGGTCGCCAACTTTGACTTGCATTTGAACGTCTTTGCCGTCAATCAAGCCTCCTGGACCTACCGCTATAACTCTGGCAAGCTGCGGTTTTTCCTGAGCCGAGCCCGGAAGAACTATACCGCTTGCTGTCTTTTCGTTTGATTCAATTGCTTTAATGACAACTTTGTCAAATAAAGGTTTAATTGCCATATTTATGCCTCCAATTATTTTTTTTGTATTTGGCAGTCTTTTAATGTGACTGCTAACAGTTTATAATATAGTTTGCTAGATGTCAATAAATTATGATATATTTTTTTAACTTTTTTGCAAACTTTGATACTACTATTGAAGAAAAATATCTTATATGGTAATATTTAAGAAAAAATAGGAGTGGAATTATGGATAAATGGGATAAAAGATTTATGGATATGGCGGAATTTGTTTCAACATGGTCAAGCTGTGCAAGAAAGGGTAGAGCTGTTGGTGCGATTATCGCAAAAAATAAAAGAATTCTTACGACTGGATATAACGGCGCGCCGTCAAATATTTTCAACTGCAAAGAAAAGGGCGAATGTATGCGTGACAAACTCAATATTCCAAGTGGCACGCAGCAAGAGAAGTGTTATGCTGTTCACGCCGAACAAAACGCAATCATACAAGCTGCCAAAATGGGCGTATCCGTTGACGGGGCAACGCTTTATTGCACTCATCAACCTTGCGCTATTTGTACCAAAATGATTATCAACAGCGGAATTTCGCGCATTGTTTACAAATATCCCTATCCAGATGAGTTTGCTTTGAGCCTTATTGACGAGGCGGGCATAGTGTTAGAGCGTTTTGAAGAAAACGAATAACGTTTTAAGATAGCTTAGTTTTTAGTTTTAATTTTATTTCTTGCAACATACAGTAGTGTTGTGAGAAAATTTGACAAGCAAAACGGAATAGTTATCGCGACAGTTGTTTTGTGTTTTATGCTGACACTTGCATTGGGATTTGCTTTTACGGGCGAAGGCTTTTTGCAGGTGTTCAATAAGACTACTTCTGAAACCGCTTTTTACTTCATTTCTACTGGCGCATACAAAGATATGCAGTTGGCTCGTGCTGAGGCTGAACTTATACAAAGCAGGGGCGGGGCTGGCTATGTTATGAAGCGTGATGACGTCATCGAAATTGTAGTTGCCGTTTATCCTAGCCGTGAAGCTGCCGAAAGCGCGTTAAAGAAATTTAATGACAAAACTGCGGTTGTTAAAGAAATAAAGTGGAAAAATAATTCCTTAAAGTGGGTTGACAAAAGCAAAAAAGAAAACGTAAGCAATGCTCTGCAATATTTTGACCTTGTTTTTAACGAACTATTTTGTGTATCAAATAAAATGAACACAAAGGAAATTTCTGCTACGGATGCAAAAATTAAAATTGATGTCCTAATCACTCAGATACAAGAGCGGAAAGCCATTTTTTATAAAGCGTTTGAAAATGATGAAAATCAGAGAATAACCGAAATTAAACTTGCACTCATTACAACCTTAGCATTGCTTGACAATATAATATATTCAGGTGGAACAAACAACGTAATTTCATCAATTCGCTACCAAGCCGTACAACTTGTAAATTGTCATCAAGCACTTATGAACTCCATCAGTTAATTTTTAGTGTAAAAACAACGCTAAATACCATAATTTTGATTAGTGCTAATTTGATTTAGTTTAGCGTTAAAGATATATAATATATAAATAAAAAGATATGTTGAAATCAACTTTTTTTCTTACTTGCCAATTTCAGCTGAA
>CAZQGE010000078.1:156-3681 GCA_964592815.1 uncultured Bacteroidaceae bacterium
CGAGGCAAATAGTTTTGAAAATTGCTATGGTTTGCTTTGAAAAAGCAATCACTTTTAACTTTCAGTGCCAGAGAGCGTAACAAGAGTGCGCTATCGAGGCAAATAGTTTTGAAAATTGCTATGGTTTGCTTTGAAAAAGCAATCACTTTCACTTTCAGTGCCAGAGAGCGTAACAAGAGTGCGCTATCGAGGCAAATGGTTAGCAACAAACTTGGGAGCTTTGTTGCTAATGTGGCAGTGACTTAGTCACTGCCACATTTCTTGGCGACCCGGAGGGGGCTCGAACCCCTGACCTCCAGCGTGACAGGCTGGCGTACTAACCATCTGTACTACCGGGCCATAAATTAAATTTTGGTGGGCCTTCACGGACTCGAACCGCGGACCGATCGGTTATGAGCCGACTGCTCTAACCAACTGAGCTAAAGGCCCGATATTATCGGTGAAGAATGGTCGGGGTGAAGAGATTCGAACTCCCGACCCCTTGGTCCCAAACCAAGTGCGCTACCAAACTGCGCTACACCCCGAGATATTGTCATCTGCTTCAAACTGACGACTGTTACAATATACATTGAATTTGAAATCTTGTCAACACTTTTTAGAGGGTAAATTTGAATTTTTTTGACAAAATTTTCTAAGGGCGGAATATTTATAACAAAACCTCCAATATTTATCTAATCAGTATCATTTATGCTTGTTTTTGGAGGCGTTATGGAATTTGATTACGTTAAAAACGAGAATGAAATAACTGTTTTTTTTCACGGTGAACTTGATGAATTTGCGTCAAGAAATCTTAGGGGTAATATTGATAAACTTTCGGAAATTCCGCATATCAAAACCGTGATTTTTGATATGGCAAAAGTTAGTTTTGTCGATAGCACGGGGTTAGGTTTTTTAATTGGACGATACAAAAAATTTGAAACTAAGAAAATTGAATTAGCATTAAAGAACATCTCCTTTCAAGTTGATAAGGTATTCCGTTCAAGCGGAATTTATACGTTAATTCCACAAATTTAAGGGGTAATTATGACAAATTATATGAAATTGCAAATTCCAGCCATAGGTGAAAATGAAAGTTTTGCTAGAAATGCCGTTGCGGCATTTGTTTTGCCGTGTCAACCGACAGTTGAAGAAATCAACGATATTAAAACGGCAGTAAGCGAGGCTGTAACAAATTGTGTGGTTCATGCATACGAAAACGGCGGAGAAATTAACTTATTTTGCCAGATTGAAGATAGAACTCTATCGGTAGAAATTCAAGATACAGGTTGCGGAATTAAGGATATAGCAAAAGCGCGTGAACCGTTTTATACAACAAAAGCAAATGATGAACGCAGCGGAATGGGATTTACAGTTATTGAAACCTTTATGAATGAAGTTGAAGTTGTATCGGAACTTGGCAAAGGCACTTTGGTAAAAATGAAAAAGGTCTTAAAATAGTATGCTTGAACATAACGAAACCGTAAAATTGCTTCGTCTTGCAAAACAAGGCGATGAAAATGCCAAGGAATGCTTGATTAAAGAGAACTTGCCATTGATAAAATCTATCGTAAAACGATTTAGAGGTCGTTTGGAGTATGAAGATTTGATGCAACTTGGCGCTATGGGTTTTACAAAGGCAATGCTTAATTTTAATGAAGACTATAACGTGCGGTTTTCTACTTATGCAGTTCCTATGATAACAGGTGAAATAAAGAGGTATTTGCGTGATGACGGAACAATAAAAGTTTCACGATACGCAAAAACTTTGGCGCACAAAATTACCAAATATATTGAAGAAAAGCAAAAAGATAAGGAATACGAGCCGACTGTTGATGAACTGGCAAATGAGTTTGAGTGCGACCCGTCAGACATAGTTTATGCAATGGATTCGGCAAAATTTGTACTTTCTTTGTCTGAAACTGCGGGTGAAGACGATGACACGACTTTGGGTGATAAAATCACGGGAGATATTTCGCCTGAAGAAAAACTTGACGTAATGATGCTGAAAGATTGTATAAGCGCGTTACCTGAAAAAGAAAGAAAAGTTATCATTCTGCGCTATTTCAGAGATAAGACACAAAGCGAGGTGGCAACAGAATTAGGCGTTTCGCAAGTTCAGGTTAGCCGTCTTGAAAATAAAATACTGAATAAATTGCGTGGCGATATAGAATAAAATAAAAAAAGCTGTCTAAAATCAAATAGATGGACACTTCTTTTGTTAAAAATATAACAGAAAATGAAATTTATGCAAACTTTGACGCAAACGTTGAGGACGTTGTAATTGATAAGTCAAAAGGAAATAAAACATAGATTTTTTGTATTATAAGATATATTATTTTTTCAATTTAACGGTATGTTTGTTTATTTTTTGAAAGAATTTACATATTTAAGAGATATTCGTTTATATTTTGAAAGAATTTACATATGTTAGATAGAAAAAATTATAAATTATATGTTGAGCAAACCGCGCCTAAATCACCTATGGTTAGGTCGTTAATTACAGCCTTTATAATAGGGGGCTTAATTTGTGTTATAGGTGAAGGTGTACAGGATATTACAAAAATTATTGCTCCAAATTTAGAACCAAAACAACTTGGCGCGTGGGAGTCGGTTGTTATGATTACGTTAGGCGGTTTGCTTACCGCGTTTGGTTTATATGACAAATTAGGACATTATGCTGGCGGTGGCTCGATTATTCCAATTACTGGCTTTGCAAACTCAATTGTGTCGCCTGCAATGGAGTATAACCGAGAAGGTATATTCTATGGAATTTGCGCAAAAATGTTTGTTATAGCTGGTCCGGTAATAGTTTTTGGAGTTACTGCAAGTTTTATTGTGGGTGTAGTAGGCTTAATTGTAGGTTAATATGAGAAGTAGAAGTTTTTGGTTGAAAAACGACATATATATCAAAGGCGGTTTTACTGTTGTTGGCCCAAAAGAGGGCGACAGTACATTTGGCAATTTTTTCGACGTTGTTTTGAAAGATGATATTTGGGCAGAAAAATCGTATGAAAAAGCTGAATGTAGAATGATGAAAAGCGCAATTACTGGCGCAATTTTGAAAAGTGGACTAAAGAGAGATGAATTAGACATAATTTTGGGTGGTGATTTGCTTAATGAAATAAGTACAACAAGTTTATCGGTACGCGCATTTTCGTCTGCATTTCTTGGGTTGTATAATGCTTGCTCGACGTTTGGTGAAGGTATGATTATAGGCTCGATTTTGCTTGATGCAGACATAGCAGAAAACATTTGTGTTGCAACGTCAAGTCATTTTTCCACGGCTGAAAGACAATATAGATTTCCGCTTGAACTTGGAAATCAACGCACACCAACTGCACAATGGACTGTAACAGGTTCAGGTTGCACAATTTTGAGCATAAATCCACCAAATGAGAAGAATTGTTGTGTTTCGGTTGATGATTTGCTTTCAACATCACTCGATGAAAATTTAGATGAAGAAGAATTGAAAAACAATCAAAAGAAATTTGCGAAAAAAAGAAGGGTGGTAAATCAAGAAAAATCAAATATATTTGTTGGAAATTT
>CAZQGE010000079.1:0-3457 GCA_964592815.1 uncultured Bacteroidaceae bacterium
GTGATACTTAATTTTCTAATTTGTAAAAATAATGTAAAATAACATTTTTTAATTTTTTCCCTATAATAAAAAAAATTACCCGCCATAACGGCGGGTAAGGTTTGATAAGCGTTTTGTTTATCTAAATGCGTGATAAATTGAGTTTATTGCCTTTTCATAATCAAAGGTATCCACACCAACTATTATGTTAAGCTCACTTGAACCTTGGTCTATCATACGGATATTGATATGGCTGTCAGCAAGTGATTTGAACAAAATTGAGGCGGTTCCGTGACGTGAAGCCATATTGTGGCCAACTGTTGCAATCAAAGACAAACCACTGTGAATTTCAACGTTATCTGCGCCAACACTCTCTTTAATGTTAGAAAGCAATTTTTGCATTTTGCCTGTGAGTTGGTCATCTCTTATAACTATTGAAAGCGTATCTATACCAGAAGGCATATGCTCAAAAGAAATTTCCTCATATTCCAAAATTGAAAGCACTTTTCTGGCAAAACCAATTTCGCTGTTCATCATATCTTTTTCGATATTGATAATTGTAAAGCCTTTTTTGCCAGCAATACCCGTGATAATATTTTTGTTTGCAGGCAACTTTGTGTCAGGAACAATCATTGTACCTTCGATAGATGGATTAAACGTATTTTTGATATTGATAGGAATACCCGCGCTACGCACAGGGAAAATTGACTCGGGGTGCAAAACTTCTGCGCCCATATATGCTAATTCGCGGAGTTCACGATAACTCAAAAAGTCAATGTGGTCGGGTTTGTCAACAATTCTTGGGTCAGCAGTCAAAAATCCGTCAACGTCAGTCCAGTTTTCGTAAACGTTAGCTTTGACAGCTCTTGCAACGATTGCGCCAGAAATGTCACTTCCACCTCTTGAAAAAGTCTTAATTTTGTCATCGCTTGTTGAGCCATAAAAGCCTGGCAAAACAGCATAATCAACTTCTTCTAGGCGTTTTGAAAGCAAATCTAGAGAATAATGAAGTTGCAAATTTCCTTTTTCGTTGAATTTTATGTAATCTTTTGTATCAACAAATTCATACCCTAAATATGACGCAAGCACTTTTGCGCTGAGATATTCGCCTCTTGACGCAGTATAATCTGCAGTTTCGTTGCTTTCAATACCTTTTTTGATTTCCTCAAGTTCAGCATCAATATCCAAAGAAATTCCCAAATCATTTTTTATGTCGTCAAATCTTTTTTTGATAACTTCAAAAGTTGCGTCGCAATTTCCTTTTCCCTTGAACTCGTTAAAACACGCGTAAAGAGCGTCAGTAACCTTAATGTCTTGACTGTTGCGTTTGCCTGGGGCGGACACGATAATAAAATGTCTATCTTTGTCAGACAAACATATTTCTGCGACTTTTTTGATTGTTTCGCTATTTGCCATTGAAGTTCCGCCAAACTTACATACTTTCATACTGTCTCCCACCGATATACGGTTTGTTTTCTTATTGTATTCTATAATTTATATTATATTTTGGTTAAATTATCAAGCGTATATATAATATTTTCAAATAATTTTTTTAGCTTCAAAATAATATCTTTTTTCTTCAGCTTCACCCATAGAAAACGCCTTTCTGCAAAGAGGCCCGTTTTCCATAACATAAGCAAACAAATCGGTTTTTCCAATTTTTGGCATAGCAATCGCAACGCCCCTGTTTTCTTTTGCAATATCTGTCAAGTGCTGAATACCGTGTATATAATCAACGTACGCATTTTTGTGCGTTTTGTTGAATTCGTCAACAACCTCTTGAATGTCTGCAATAGCTTTTGCGCTGTTTATATTTACATTCAATTCCAATTTATTGTTTACGTCAAAAAACAATACTTTTGCGCTGCCACTAAGTTTTTGTTTTGCAAAATTAACAAATTCTTCAAAGTCGGCATTAAAAACAAATCTATGTATAGGCTCAAAAACAATTCCGTCATCGTGTAAATTTTCCACTTCACAAAGCGCAAATCTTGCAGGGTGAGTTTCGCGCTCTTCTGCGCTTAAACCGCCCTTAATTTTGTCCCAATGCGCCTTTGCCGTTGCAAGAGAGTGATTTCCGTCACCAACCGCAAAAACAAAGTTTGTGGGTTTGCCGTACATTTCTGAAAGCCCTTCTTGATAGTTGTCAAACAACTTGATAACTTTTTCAGCGTCAACTCTATATCCCGTCAAATGTCCGCCGTTCATATTCAAATCAAAATCATAAAGCAAATCTAATTGTTGGTGATTTTGATAAAGCGGTTCAATTATACTCTTGTTTCTGTCATCAATAAGCAACATAATATGTGGCAATTCAATAGGAGCGTTAGACCTTATTTTCAATCTTGGCGGAATTCTATCCAAAACAACACCTTCTGTTGAGCGAATTGTAGCGTCTGACGGAAATTGATAACTATAATCGTCCAAATCAACCGAAACAATTAACCCTAAGCGAGAAACACCGCTTTCAGTTGTGCGTTTTACCAAAATAAAGCTATCATTCAAAGAGGAAAAAACTCCGTCTTTCAAATATGTTTCCATTGTTGCGTTGATTTGTTTTATGCGGTTTTCGTCATCACCATCTTCCAAATAAACCTCGGGAAAAATTAAATTGAGCGCGCTTGGAGTGCCATCAACAAAACTTTTCAGTTTACTCCAATATTTGCGTTCTGACGTAAATTGGTCGCAAGAAACAACCGCCCATTTTTGATTGTCATCAACTTTTGGCAACAAAATTTCGCATTTTCTTATGGTGTTCATATTTATCTCCCGTGATGTTTTTTATCGTTTTGTTCTTGGATTTTTTGAAGTGCCAAAGGTGAAATACCATAGGCTTCTTCAATTTCATCTTTCAGTCTGTCCATAGTCATATATCTGCGAATTTCGCCGTGCTTGACAACAGATATAATTCCTGTTTCTTCACTAACTACAATAGACAACACGTTGGTATCTTCCGTTACTCCAATAGCTGCGCGGTGACGCGTACCCATTTCTTTGTTGACGTTACGTTGGGTTAAAGTCAAAAAACAGCCAGCCGCCACAATTTTGTTTCCTCTGACAATTACCGCTCCGTCGTGCAAAGGAGCTTTTGTGTTGAATATACTTTCAAAAAGTGGAGCCGTTAATTTAGCTTCCAAAATTGTGCCAGTATCTAATATGTTATCTGTAATTTCACCAAAGCTGTCAATTATAATAATAGCTCCTATGTCTTGCTTAGCCATATTTTGGCAAGCCGTAAGTATTTCAGTTGTAGCTTCGTTCAATTCTTCCGTACTGCTAACACTACCGTTGAAAACGTTTATACCCTTTGTAGCGTTTATGCGTTGAAACATTGATTTCAAATCATTTTGATATACGACTATGGTTATAACAATCATAGCCAAAACAACGTAATGAATGACGTACCTTGCAACAGTTAATATTTCGTGATTGCTTAAACCACTCAAAATTTGAATTAAAAGCTCAAGGACAAAAAAAC
>CAZQGE010000080.1:0-2997 GCA_964592815.1 uncultured Bacteroidaceae bacterium
TCAACGGCTTAGAAATTATATATGATTATTAAAAAAGTGTTGGAATTGTGTGACGTTCAAGCTATAAGCGATGCTGAATAAAATTTACATTATTGAAAAATTTACATTATTGAATAAAATTTGCGTTAGCGTAATTATGAACAGAAGTTAATGTATGTAAAATTAAAGTCTATATTTAACGGTAGGTTTTCAACTAGCTTGAATATACTATTTGGTAAAAAAATTAAAGCCAATATTTGACTTTAATTTTTTAAGTTATTTCTAGCTTTATTCTAGTAGTGTTAGTTTTCTAAAATTTTTCTAAGCCGTTGAACAGCGTTCTTTTCAAGTCTGCTGACTTGCGCTTGTGACATTCCAACCTTTTCGCTTATTTCTATTTGCGTTTTTCCGAGATAATATCGCATTTTAAGAATTTCCAATTCTCTTTCAGGGACTTCTTTCAACGCCTCGTTCAACGCAATATTCTCAGACCAGTTGTCGGCATTCTCCTTTTTATCGGCAATTTGGTCGATGATTTCCATTCCATCTTCACCGTCTGAAAATACAGGTTCATAAAACGATATAGGTTCGCTTACGGCATCCAAAGCACAAGCAACTTCTCTTATCGGCACACCGATTTCTTCCGCAATCTCATAAAGTTCGGGTTCTTTTACAGCGTTTTCAACTAATTTTTCTCTTGCTTTTAAGGCTCGATAAGCCGTATCCCTTACACTTCTTGAAACCTTAATTGAGTTGTGGTCACGTAACGAACGTTTGATTTCTCCAATAATCATTGGAACTGCATAAGTTGAAAACCTTACACTTAACGTTGTGTCAAAATTGTAGAGAGCTTTAAGCATTCCAACCATTCCGACTTGAAACAAATCATCGGGACATTCTTGTGCTTTTGAAAATCTGCCAACAACAGACAACACCAATCTCATATTTGCGCGTAAAAAATATTCTTTTGCTTGTTCATCACCATTCTGAATTTTTTTAATCAATTCGTCGCATTCTTTAGCGGTGATTTTAGGAAGACTTTGAGTGTCGATGCCACAAATATTAACCTTAAACATATCGCATTTCTCCTATGTAAAAAAAACTTTATGCGGTATGTAAAATCTCATTTGTTTGCGTTTTACTATTAAGTTTCCAATTTTCTATTTATTTTTCTCGTATTACCAATCAAGTTAATATTTTAGTTTTATTATGTTCTTATTTCAGTTTGTATTGATAGCTTGTGCATAAATTATGTTTTAATTCATCTTATCCAAGTTTTGCTATATTCTTTTTCAAGTTTGACACAATCTTCTTTTCAAGCCTCGATATGTATGATTGTGAAATTCCCATTTTATCGGCAATTTCTTTTTGCGTCATTTCTTCCTTTCCGTACAACCCAAACCTTAACTCAACAATTTCCCTCTCTCTTTCAGGCAATTTGTTGAAACTTGACAGCAAAATATCTTTTTCGTCTTTTATTTCAACGTCTTTATATGTAATTTCAGGGTCTGTTCCTAAAATATCTGACAATAACAGAACATTACCTTCCCAATCTACGTTAAGCGGTTCGTCAAGTGAAACTTCAGCTCGAATTTTAGTCATCTTACGTAAATACATAAGAATTTCATTTTCAATGCACCGTGAGGCAAAAGTCGCTAACTTAATGTTTTTGTCGGGGTTATAACTAGACACAGATTTTATAAGCCCTATTGTTCCAATCGAAATCAAATCTTCCAAGTCAACACCCGTATTTTCAAAACGCTTTGCAATATAAACAACAAGCCTTAAATTTCGTTCTATAAGGACTTTTCTTGCATCGTCGTCGCCGTCAAAAAATTTTTTAACGTAATCCGCTTCTTCCTCTGGCGTCAGAGGGCTAGGCAATGCTTCCCCTGTTGAAATATAATCAACTTGACTATTCTTAAAAAAACCAAATTTTTCAAAACTACGTCTAAAAAAAGCGGATATTTTTAATCGTAAATTCTTAAAACTGTTAAAAAAACTATTTTTTTTGATATTATTATTTTTTTTATTCATATCTACCTCTTAAAACAAAGTATTTTGCAATATCAAGTCATATCATTGAAAATCCTGCTCAGATATTGCAACGTAAGCGGAATAATCTTTGTCACAAATTTTTAATCTGTCAGCTTTAATAATCGGCAAACTCGATTGACCTGACACAGTTTTAATTTCTATAAAACCATCTATTGTCAACTTTTTTCCATCATCTAAACCGCTCAATTTACATTTTGCGCTGTTTGACAATATAACGACTGGCAATCCGCTATATGAGTCTGTTAAAGTGTTTCCGTTGTCGCACATTCCTTTAAGCAAAATCTTTTGACCTTGATATTCTAAAATGACACTTAAAGTCTGAACTTTATTTTTGCTTTTTGAAAACAACAAAGTTTTAACCCCTATTGAGCAAATTAAAACGGCTAATGCAATAATTCCTGTTAATATTTTGGAATTTATGTCAACGTCAAGCAAAAGTTTTAAGCCTTCTACCACACCACCCAAACAATATGTGAAGATAATAAAAATAAACAACGATGAGATATAACTCTTAAAACTTTCGTATCTGTCAAATATAATAACCATAAAAGGAGCTAAAACAACTTTGAAAACAATTTGAACAGCTTTGGGCACAAAACAATAACCCAATGCAAAAATTGCGCCAATCAAACTTGCAAATATGACTTGTCCCTTAAAAGTCTTTCGCCTTCTTACAAACAAAGTTGCGACTATAAGGAGCATATCTAAAATTAAATTGTTTATGAATATAACTTCCACATATACCTTCACACCACGAGGTTATCAAATTGCAAATGTAAATTTCTTTCTTTTGTTGTCGATAAATTATGCGAAAATTATAACCAAGTATTTTTAGCTAAAATTTAGAGTAAAACTTATTCTGAAAAAATAATATATTTCTTACAAACAAGCTAAAATATAACTTAAAACAAGCTAAAATATAACTTAAAACAAGCTAAAATATAACTTAAAACAAGCTAA
>CAZQGE010000081.1:0-2844 GCA_964592815.1 uncultured Bacteroidaceae bacterium
AGGTGCGCTTAAATGGAACTCACGCTAGAAGACAAATATAATTTTATAAAAGAGGAAGTCCAAAAATCACTTTCAAAAAACCCGATTGAAATTGTCAAAGGAATTATGCATAAGCCATATATCAATATTCATGGTCCAGAGCATCACTTTCTTGATGGCGCGGCTTTTTTGGTTGCATTCAAAAATTCGGGTGGCGAAATAAGTTTGAAAGAAAGCCTAGACACTCTAAAAGAGCGCACGATTAAAATGCCTGGAGCAATGTGCGGATTTTGGGGAGTTTGCGGAGCCGTTGCGTCGATTGGCGCGTGCCTTGCGATAATAAATCAAACTGGACCGTTAACCGACAACGCATTTTATCAGGATAATATGGAATATACCGCCAGCGTAATTTCAAGAATGAGCCAAATAGGAGGTCCACGTTGCTGCAAACGTAACGCTTTCCTGGCACTTTCTATGGCGGCTAAATTTGTAAAAGACAAATACGGTGTGGAAATGGACATCAAAGAAGTGCATTGTGAATTTAGAAATTTCAACTCACAATGTATAAAGACAAGGTGCCCGTTTTACAAAGCGTAGTAATAAAATAAGTAAGTTTTGACTAATTTGCTTATTGCATTTACAAAATTTTTATAGAAGGTATAATAATCGTATGGAAAATTTGATTGATAAAGTAAATAAAATACAACAAAAAATTGGGAAAACACCTTTAATTGCTCTTGGAAACAATTTATATGGAAAACTTGAAAGCAAAAACTTGGCAGGTTCTATAAAAGATAGATTGGCTTTTTATATAATTAAAGATGCGGCAGAAAAAGGATTGCTCAATGACGGTGGCATTATTGTTGAAGCAACAAGCGGTAATACAGGCATTGGACTTGCATATATTGCAAAGTTGCTAGGTTTGAAAGCTGTTTTGACTATGCCAGAAAGTATGTCACAAGAAAGACGAGATATGCTTAAGTCATACGGTGCAGAATTAAGGCTCACCACAGCCAGCGAAGGTATGAACGGCTCGGTAAAATTGGCAAAAGAAATCGTTGGGAACACAAAAAATGCTTATTTTGCAAATCAATTTGGAAATACTGCTGGGATTACGGCGCATTTTGAAACTACTGCGCCCGAAATTTTTTTAGCTAAACCAAACGTAAAATATATTGTGGCAGGCGTAGGCTCTGGCGGTACAATAATGGGTATCAAAAAATATATTGATGAAAATGGCAAAAATTGCAACGTTGTTGCAGTTGAACCATCGTCAAGTCCGTTGATGTCAGAAGGGCGGGCCGGCTCGCACAAAATTCAAGGAATTGGCGCAAATTTCATTCCTGAAATTGTTGACGTTAAAAAAATTGACAAAATTATGACGGTAAGCAATGAATGCGCATTTGAGCATACAAGGCTTTTATACAAAACATGTGGCGAAAAATGTGGAATTTCGTCAGGTGCGGCTTATGCAGTAGGACTTGAATTAAGCAAACAAAACGACGGAGAAGTTGTCGTGATTTTGCCTGACGGCGGCGATAGATATTCTCCTTCGCTTTATGGAGATTAGTCCAAATCAATTTGAAAGCAAAAACTTTTCTAATGATAAATAAGCGAATATGTTAAAATACTTAAAAAATAACAAATCAATTTTATAGATAATATGAAAACATATAGAACTTTTATTTTTTGATAATAAAAACAGGAAAACAGATAAAAGATGAATAAAAAACGTGTTGTTGTAGGAATGAGTGGCGGTGTGGATTCCGCTGTGTCTGCTGCCTTGCTTAAAGAGCAAGGGTTTGACGTTGTTGGTCTTTATATGTCAAACTGGAAAGAAACCGATGAAAACGGTTGCTGCACGGGCGAACAAGATTGGAATGACGTTCAATTTATTTGTGGAAAATTAGAAATTCCGTATTATTCAGTTGATTTTTCAAATGAGTATATGGATAACGTGTTCAAGCAATTCGTTTCTGAATATCAAAAGGGTAGAACTCCAAACCCAGACGTGCTTTGCAATAGAGAAGTCAAATTTGGACCTTTTGCCGATTTTGCGAGAAAGTTGGGGGCGGATTACATAGCGACTGGACATTATTGCCGTATTCGTCACGATGAAGATAAGCACTATCTTTTGCGCGCAAAAGACGAAAACAAGGACCAAACCTATTTTCTTAATCAGGTTTCAATGAACCAACTAAGGGACGTTATTTTTCCGCTTGGAGATATGGTTAAAACAGAAGTGCGAGATTATGCTGAAAAAGCAGGTATTCCAGTTGCCAGAAAAAAGGACAGTACGGGTATATGCTTTATTGGCGAACGCAATTTTAGGCAGTTCCTTTCAAAATATATTCCGATGAAACAGGGTGATATAGTCACTCAAGACGGAAAAATTGTAGGAAAACACGACGGCGTTTATTATTATACGCTTGGGCAACGTAGGGGGTTGGGTATTGGCGGTTACGCTGATGGGAACGGCGACAGATGGTTTGTTCTTGAAAAAGACGTAAAAAACAATAGGCTTATTGTTTCGCAAGGTGAAGACGACGTGTTGTTCAAAGATGGACTTATTACAGAGGGTTTTAATTTTATTTGCAAACCCGATGAACAAACGTTCGATTGTGAAGTAAGAATAAAGCACCGTCAACCTTTGCAAAAAGCTAAGGCTACAATTTTATTAGACGGAGTAAAAGTCGAGTTTGAACAAAAACAAAGGGCGATTGCAGAAGGTCAATATGCAGTTTTGTACGTTGGAGAAATATGCTTGGGCGGCGGAGTTATTGGAAAGGCATTTTAGAAACTATAAAAACTTTGGCAACTTACAACCCTACATATATTGGGTATATTGGTCTGAAAACTCTATAT
>CAZQGE010000082.1:0-2828 GCA_964592815.1 uncultured Bacteroidaceae bacterium
ATTTCATAGCATCTTTATACTATGATTTTTCCAATCCGTTTTTAACGGCAGTAAGACATGTGAATTTGATAATATTTATTATATTTCTAATATTGATAGCGCATCAATTTCTATATTTGTTTTTAGGTGCAATAAAAATTGCAAGAGTTAAATACAAAGATGGCGAAATAATCCCCAAACACAAATACGGCATCGTAATTTGTGCAAGAAATGAAGAAAAAGTTATTGGCGACTTAATTGAAAGCATTCGCAATACAAAATATCCACAAGAATTGCTTGATATATTTTTGGTTGCAGACAACTGTACGGATAAGACTGCTGAAATTGCAAAAAAAATGGGTTGTAACGTTTTTGTTCGTAACAATTTGGAGCAAATTGGCAAAGGATACGCCTTGCATCATGCGTTTACAATAATTCATAATTCAGACGAGTTTAAGAATAACGGCTATGAAGGTTATTTCATATTTGACGCCGACAACATTCTTGATGAAAACTTTTTTGAGGAAATGAACAAAGTTTTCAACAAAGGCTATGACATAGTTTCGTCTTATAGAAATGCAAAAAATTTCAATCAAAATGCAATTACAATGTGCAACGCACTTTGGTATCTTCACGATTCAAGATATTTGGCAAACCCCAAAATGCTTTTGCATATCAACAACGGCGCAGTTACAGGTACGGGCTTGGTTATTCGCAAAAATGTGATTTTAGAACACGATAATTGGGACTGCTTTTGCCTTGTTGAAGACAACGAATTTATTTCAAGTTGTGTTGCAGAAGGCAGAAAAATTGGATTTTCGTATGACGCCATCCACTATGATGAACAAGTATCAAATTACAAGGCGTCGGTCAAACAACGCCAGCGTTATATGAAAGGATTTATGGACGTTCAAAAAGACGTTTATCCTAAGTTGTATAAAAAGATGTGGAAAGATTTTTCCTGTTACGATGCAGTTATGGCGATTGCTCCCGTAATAATCTTTATGTCGTGTATGCTTTCATTCAACATTGTAGCTTCAATCGTTGCGGCGGCACTTGGAATGACGGTAGTTTGGAAGGCTGCATTGATTTTTATTGGCATAGCATTTGGAATGATGTTGCTTATCTTCCTCAGCTTTGCAGGACTACCGCTTATTAGTGAAAGAAAGCGAATTAAAGCAAACTTCTGGCAAAAATTGTTTGCTTTTATAGCTTTTCCGTTTTTTATGCTTGACTACTTGATTGTTGCTCTCACTTCATTATTGCAACTCAAAAAAATCGGTTGGGCTCCTATTGACCATAAAGTCAGCGTAAGCACACAAACAAAACAACAACAAGCGGACTCAATAGAAACGGACTCGAATGAAACAAAATAACACGTTTGAATTACGTTTTTAATGTCCCGATTATGGCGCAACGTTGCTATTCATTTTTGATTATTTGTGTTATACTTTGAAATATCACAAAGATAGGCGGATAGGCAGTCAAAATGCGTACGGTCAGAGGTTTAGAATTGTATGATGAAATAAATTCCTTGCACTTTTCAACGTGCAGGGCTTTATTTTTTATGAAGATTATGCCTGTTTTAGCTTACAGCAGTATTGTTGGGCTTATTGTTGGCACAATAGTTACGTTGTTTAATTTTGCGCTGACGTCGCTTTCTCATTACGCAGTATCTGAAATTGGATTGGTTGGCGAAAACTTGCATTATCTGCCCTTATATGCTCTGCAAGTCATTCTTGTTGCCACCGTAATGTATTGGTTGATACGTTTTTTCCCTGAAGCGAGGGGTAGTGGTATTCCGCGTACGGAAGCTATGCTTCTAGGCAAACGCAAGCTATGTTGGTGGCGCTTGTCAATAGCCACGGTTTTTGGCAGCTTCTTGTCATTTAGTACGGGTTTATCTGTTGGTGCGGAAGGACCGTCAGTTCAGCTAAGCGGTTCGTTGGGACTTGGTGTTGAGCAATCGATAAAATCTAACAAGACAAAACGTCACTATATCGCAAATAGTGGTGTGGCGGCGGGCATTGCCACAGCGTTTGGTGCGCCTTTTGCAGGAATACTGTTTGCACAGGAAGAAGTTCAGCGTAAATTTAACCCTTTGATGGTTGCCGGTTCAACTGTGTCCGTGTTGTTCTCTCAACTGGTTCACAATGCGCTGGCAGAGGCTTTGAACATTGAAAGCAAATTTTTTGGAGAAGCAATAGTATCTGCGTTTCCGTCAAAGTTTGTTTGGGTATCAATAGTTATAGGAATTAGCGTTGCTGTTTTTGCAAGTTTGTTTAACAAATTGATTTTATATTTGGACGACAATGCGCGCAAAAGCAAAGTTCCCAAATGGATTTGGATTTACGGCGTCTTTATTTTAAGTTCGATAATTTCATTTTTCATGCCTTCAAGTATGGGCGGCGGACACTCGTTGATAAATATCATTTTTGGTATGGAGATGGATTTTCAACAAGTTCTGTTAATGTTCGTCTTAAAAATGTTTTTGGTCTTTTTATGCTTTAGGAGTGGAGTAACTGGTGGTATGATGATACCTATGCTTTCGCTGGGTGCACTTCTAGGCGGAATTTTGGGTTATATGTTTATCGCCTTTGGAATGCCATCGGAGTGCTATTCAATGGTTGTCTTGATTACTATGTGTTCATTTTTTAGCACAAGCATAACTGCTCCTATAACCATATTTGTATTAAGCGTTGAAAGTACCAATGGTTTTGGTTTTGTTTTGCCTATGTTGGTTGCTATGGCAACCTCATATTTGTTGAGTAAATTATTTAAGCAAAAACCATTATATGACGCTTTGGAAGAGAGAGAAACCGATAAATTTTTGAGCTTTAATAAGTTTT
>CAZQGE010000083.1:0-2720 GCA_964592815.1 uncultured Bacteroidaceae bacterium
TTAAAATTGCTTGTTAAGGTTGTGAAATTATGGTAATATATTTTGCGTGACTCGGGTATTCCTATGGCAAAAGAGATTTGCTAAGAATGCTTCGTATATAGGAGGTTAGTCAACATGAACATTATCGACACATTGGAAAAAGAAGGAATGAAAACCGATTTGCCAGAAATTGCAATAGGCGATACGGTTAAAATTTTTGTTAAGGTTATCGAAGGTCAAAGAGAAAGACTTCAAGCCTATGAAGGTATGGTTATTGCAATGAAAAACGGCGGTATCCGTGAAACAATCGTAGTACGCCGTGTAACATTTGGCGTTGGCGTTGAAAGAACTTTCCCAATCCACTCTCCAAAAATCGACCACATCGAGATTACACGTCACGGTAAGGTCAGACGCGCAAAGCTGTATTATATGAGAGAGAGAACGGGCAAGGCCGCCAAACTCAAAGAAATCAGATAACTCAGAGGAAACAATGAAAAAAAGAATTCTTTCAATAAGCATAGTAGTGTTAGTAGTCATACTAGCACTATTTTTGCTTACAGCGTGTAATGCAGACACTCAGGTCGGAGTTGAATTAGTTTCCAACGGAAATTTTGAGAAAACTTCTACTGTTGATAGCAAAACAACGCTAAGCAACTGGTACACCGCATCTTCAAATTATAAGATTACCGAAAACAGTCAAGAATACGCAGCAGATTATGGTTCTCACAGTTTGCAGATAAACAATAACACGTCAACACATACTTTTTTATATCAACAAATTAAAGTTGACAGAAAAAAGATTTATAAAGTGACGTACAATATTAAGGTGTCAAGCATTGCAAGCAATCCCGAAAAAGGTTCCTATATATCCTTTAAGGAAAATCCCGATGTGCTTTTCGTTCACGAAAAAAAGACTACAACCGATTGGGTTGAACGTACTTTCTATGTTAAGCCTATGGATAGCGATTACCTCACGGTTTGCTTGAATTTGCAAACAAGCGGTGACGTGTATTTTGATAACGTTTCAATGCAAAGAGTTGACAGCGCTCCGTCAACCTATAAGGTAGAGGAGTTTTATAGGTCTACTATTGCAAGATACAATTCAGATGCTGCGGGAATTGCATTTGTAGTTTTGCTTGCGGTTTTTTCTGTGTTATTGCTAGGCGTAGCTTACGTTGCGTTAAGAAAACTTTATGCAACAAAAAAAGCACTCTTAAATTTTGGTCAAACTAGCGTCGAAACAGTAAAAAATAAAAAGACAGTTAATAAAGTTGAAAACAGCAAGGCTTGGTATCTGAATGGTTGGTTTATTTTTGCCTGCATTGCTGCATTGACGTTTGTTGTTCGTTTGATTTGTTTACTCGCAAATTACGGCTTCGGCGGAGAAATGACAAGACTTGTAAACATAGCGCAACACTTGTCAAATACCAACAACGTAATCAACGCTTACGTAGGCACAAACCTCACAACAACGTCACCTGGCACAATTTACATTCTTGCCATAATAGGCTCAATGGGCGTAAATTTGTCAAACTCAGGTATATCAATTTTGATTAGAATGGTGGGTGTGCTTGCTGACATAGCCGTTGTTGCAATGATTTATTTCTATGGCAAAAAATATGTTGGAAACAAATTTTCAACAATATTCTCACTTTTATATGCCTTGTTGCCAATCAGTTTTGTTATGAGTGGCATAAACGGAACATTTGAAAGTTTGCTTGTTGCTATGATGTTGCTTATGGTGATTTTGACAATTGAAAAGCAATATTTGCCTGCATACTTGGTTACTGTTTTAGCAATAATGTTGGACATTCGTGCATTGGCTATTGTCCCAATATTGGTCACATATATGGGTTATATGTACTACCGTGATAACGACAACAAATTGAAGTTTACAAAAAATCGTATTATGATTTTGTCAGGTTTTGTTGCTAGCTTTGCATTGTTGTATATCCTTACATTGCCAGTTTCAATAACACAAATTCAAGGTGGTCAAGCATTCTTCAATTTCAAAGTTTTGGCAAATATGATGACAGAAAAAACAACTTTTGTCATAAATGCGCTTAACCTTTACGGAATGGTTGGTATGAATATGAAGACTGTGTCAAGCACAGTTTCAATTCTTAACTTGTTGTTCATTATGGTGTTTGAAATATATGTTGTATCGCTTTATTTCAAAAACAAAAACAAGCAAGAAATCATTCTGCTTTGCTCACTTACAATGGCAGTTCTTGCAGTATTCACTTTGAAGATAGACTACACATATTTGTTCCTTTCATTAGCGTTAGGATTTGTTTACACTATGATTTCAGGTGACAAACGTATGTATGGAGTGATGAGTATGTACAGTATTCTAGCATTCTTGTGCATAGGACAAGTTATGAACCACAGCGGTTTTGTGTCATTAACAAGTTCAGGATATATGATAAACTTTGAGACAACCAGCCCAGATTTTATCATCTTCTGTGTTCTTGCAGTTTTGACAACATTGTATTATGTTTACGTTTCTTATTCAATTACGACAAACGGAAACATAAAAGATATTGTTCCAATGCCTAATAAAACATTTGTAACGTTCAAAAATTGGTGTTCAAGAATTGGCGGAGAAATCAAGGAAACTTTTTCAAAACCAAAAGAAAACTAAATTTGAAAATAATAATCAAAAATAAAACCGTAGCGTTTGAGTTACGGATTTTATTTTTGTTTTATAACTAAATTGCGTTTAATTTTCTAATATAGTC
>CAZQGE010000084.1:0-2715 GCA_964592815.1 uncultured Bacteroidaceae bacterium
AAATCAAAACTTTTTTATCTGCACGCAAAGCGTTCAAAGCGGCTGTCATACCAGCAGGGCCAGCTCCGACAATAATTAAATCGTACATACTATCTCCATGTCTGTCATTTATCTTAACAAAAAAGCTGTATGCCAGTTAAGGCATACAGCTTGAATTTGTGGTTATGCCTTGCGGCTTTCAATGTATTCCTTTATTTTGCTTGCGTTGTCATAAACGTCAAATCCGTTACCGTTTGGAACTAACAACGTCGGAGCTTTTTTTACTCCATAGGCGAGAGTTTCGTCTTTTTGGTCTTCGGCATCAATTACGGTGTAGGCAATTCCTGCTTTGTCAAGCATCATTTTTGCCATTTTGCAATTTGGGCAAGTCTTTGTAGTAAAGATTGTTAGAGCGTCCAAACCTTTTTTAGCGTTGTTGCTTTCGCAAGCGCACGATTCAGCATTTACTTTTTTGCATTTCAAAGTTGAATTTTGAATGTCGTATTCTTTTCTTTCCTTAAACTCAGCAAGTTTTCCGTCGTTCCAGTTTTGAACAGGTCGATAGTAACCTGTTATACGGCTGTAAACTTCGGTTGTTCTTCCACAAGTTGGGCATTTGTAAACCTCACCAGCAAGATAACCGTGTTCTGCGCAAATTGAATAAGTAGGTGAAAGTGTATAGTAAGGCAACTTAAAGTTCTCAGCTATTTTTTTGACCAAATTTGCAGCAGCTTGCCAGCTTTCCAACTTTTGACCAAGGAATGCGTGGAATACAGTACCAGAGGTATAGAGTGCTTGAAGTCCGTCTTGAATTTCAAGAGCCTTGAAGATATCTTCTGTAAATCCGACTGGAAGGTGTGAGCTGTTTGTATAGTAAGGAGTTGCGTCTTTTCCTTCCGATGCGGTGATAATGCTTGGATATGCAGCTTTGTCGTGCTTTGCAAGTCTGTATGACGTTGATTCGGCAGGCGTTGCTTCCAAGTTATACAAATCACCGTATGCTTCTTGGTAGTCAGAAAGTTTGTTACGCATAAAGTCCAAAGTCTTCTTTGTAAAGGCTTGGGCTGTTTCATCTGTTAAGTTTTTGCCAATCCACCTTGCATTTAGGCAAGCCTCGTTCATTCCGACAAGACCTATTGTGGAGAAGTGGTTGCTGAACGTGCCAAGGTAACGTTTGGTATATGGATACAAGCCTTCTTCAAGAAGTTTTGTGATGACATTACGTTTAATTTTAAGTGAGCGAGCAGAAACATCCATAAGGTGTTCCAAATTCTCAAAGAATTCGGCTTCTGTTTTTGCTTCGTATGCAATTCTTGGCATATTGATTGTAACAACGCCCACAGAGCCTGTGGACTCACCACTACCAAAGAAACCACCTGATTTTTTGCGTAATTCTCTGAGGTCAAGACGCAAACGGCAGCACATACTTCTTACGTCGCTTGGTTCCATATCGCTGTTGATATAGTTGGAGAAATAAGGAGTGCCGTACTTTGCAGTCATTTCAAACAGCAACTTATTGTTTTCAGTTTCTGACCAGTCGAAATCACGGGTTATAGAGTAGGTTGGAATTGGATATTGGAAGCCTCTGCCGTTGGCGTCGCCTTCAATCATAATTTCAATGAACGCCTTATTGACCATAGCCATTTCTTTTTGGCAGTCCTTGTACTTGAAATCCATTTCCTTGCCGCCAACCAAAGCTGGGAGTTCTTTAAGGTCGTTTGGTACTACCCAATCAAGAGTGATGTTTGTAAACGGAGCTTGTGTTCCCCAACGTGAAGGGGTATTCACGCCGTAAATGAAAGATTGAATGCATTGTTTTACTTCTTTATATGACAAGTTATCGACCTTAACAAAAGGAGCAAGATAAGTGTCGAAAGAAGAAAATGCTTGCGCGCCTGCCCATTCATTTTGCATAATACCCAAAAAGTTTACCATTTGGTTGCAAAGTGTTGAAAGGTGACCTGCTGGTGAAGACGTAATTTTGCCAGGAATGCCACCAAGTCCTTCTTTTATAAGTTGTTTAAGCGACCAACCTGCGCAATAGCCCGTAAGCATACTAAGGTCGTGGATATGAATTTGTGCATTACGGTGAGCGTTTGCAATTTCTTCATCATAGATTTCGCTGAGCCAGTAGTTTGCAGTAACTGCGCCTGAGTTGGAAAGAATAAGACCGCCAACAGAATAAGTCACGGTTGAGTTTTCTTTTACGCGCCAGTCGTTGATTTTCAAGTAGTTGTTTACCGTATTTTTGTAGTCCAGCAAAGTGCTGTTCATATTACGGAGTTTTTCGTGTTGTTTTCTGTAAAGAATGTAGGCTTTTGAAACTTCTACATAGCTGGCTTGAATCAACACAATTTCGACGGCGTCTTGAATATCTTCAACAGAAATCACGTCGTCTTTTACCTTGTCGTTAAAGACAGAAGTCACCCTAAGTGACAGCATATCGATGATGTCGTCGCTATAACTTTTGTTAACGGCTTTGAACGCTTTCTCGATTGCGATTTTGATTTTCGATAGGTCGAACGGAACTACCTTATCATCCCTTTTTTTCACATACAACATAATGTGATCCTCCTAGCTAATGTGCCCTCTCATTATATCCACGCTTATAGGTTATGTCAAGGGCATAAATCAAAAATATGGTATATAATTTTTCATCACTCCACTACATATAGTGTTTGTGTCGAATTTTTAGAACAAATTGCAAATTGTATAATTTTAATCAAATTCATATAA
>CAZQGE010000085.1:0-2096 GCA_964592815.1 uncultured Bacteroidaceae bacterium
GTATGTTTACATTCATTTCACTAATGACGGCATTGTGGATATTGATTTATACATTTACAAGTCAATCAATGTTTGGCTCGGAACTTTGCGAATTTTTGTTGTATTATTCAATTGGTGCGTATTTAAAATTGTATCCAAATACAAAATTTTTAAAAAAATCAAATGCAATAATAATGCTGATCGTTCCCGCTTTAATAATGATGCTGTGGGTTGTAGCCTCTATGTTTTTATCTACTAAATTTGATATATTTATAAATAAAGAACTATTTTTTTATAGAAGAAAGAATATAACAACATTGCTTGTCTCAATTGCAATGGTAGGTCTGTTTGTAAATATGAAACCTTTTAACAATAAGATAATAAATGTTATTGCTTCAAGCACATTTGGAATATATCTAATTCATGAGCAACCAATCATGAGAGAATTTTTGTGGAAGAATGTATTTAACGCTAGTCAATATACACAATCACCTATGTTGATAGTGCATATGATGTTGAGCGTATTGATAGTGTTTTTTGCATGTATGCTTGTAGAACTTGCAAGAAAGTTCACATTAGAAAAAGGATATTCTGTTTTGTATGATAAAATACAATTAAAAATTGAGGAAAAAAAGCAAAGAAAAAAGTTTTTGAAAAAAATTTGAGGTGTATCTAAATAAGATTTCAAAGAATACATAAACCGTTTTATTGTTTCGCCGTCGTAAGGCTTGTTGAAAAAGCCTAAAAGTGACTTGCCAAAACGCTTCATTAGAATATGTCATAAAAAATAGAAGAGCATAACCAAACAATTAGGCAATCGTTTGGAAAGTGCGTTGCAAGGAATTTCGGCAGGCATCAGCGAAACACAGAGCAGTATAAAACAAGATTCTGAAAAATTAAACGACAGAATAGACTACTATTTTGGATATGACCCTGCCAAGTTTGAATTGTCTTTATGGGCAAAATTCAAAGGTTCTTTGGGAATCTAATGAAAACTTAAAAGGCGAACCAAACGATTCGCCTTTTTTATCAATAATAACATTACTCTTTTACTACTTCTTGTTTATGTTCGCGATTACAAAATTTTTTGCTTTTCAAATTGCTTTTGTTTTCAACAAATCAAACAATGACTACGGGTGAAATATTCAAATATGCATTAAGTCCACCTTCAACAAAAGTTAAAGTTCCTGTGATTTGATTTGTTCTCAAAGTCAACACTTCTCCCGCAGCCAACACCAAAATCAAATTTGCACAGGCGTTCGGCTGAGTTGAAGTTAGTTTTAGTGTTGAATAAGGAATTGCTACTCCTTCTTTATACAGCGATATTGAAGCATTATCACTAATTTGAGAGTTTATGCCGTAAAATACACGATATGTTCCAGCATTAACAACGGTGATTTGTTTTTGCGTAACCTTAGAATTTTGAAAATCATGTGCTATATCAAACTTGATTTCAGTGTTTGCTGTCGTAATGACTTCACCTGATGTCTTGTATAACTGAGCAACAGCCAAAGTGTTTTTCGGTGCAGGTTCGCCACGAGGAATCTTAAAATCAAGATAGCATACTTCGTTTTCTATGCGCTCGCTCACTTCTGCCAGACTACCAGGCGCTCCCGTTTCTGTTGTTCCAACACCGATTTTTGCATCTTTTCCTTTTTCACCCTGAATTCCTTGTTGCCCTTGTGGACCAGGATTTCCCCGCGGTCCTGCTATCAGTTTAACACGTTCGCAACAGCATGGATTGCCGTTGCAGTCTACACCTTTGCATTTATAATATTCACTCATTGCATAATCTTCCTTGTCATTTTAATACATAATATGCAAAAAAGTTCAAAGAGGTTAAATTTGCAAGGCAAAACAATGCACAGCAACACTCCGAAACAGCCCCAAAACAAAAATATACCAGAAAAACATCAGGCACCTTCACCAAAGCCCAAATCCAAAAAGTTATTTCAGCCATATTCAAAATAACATTGCTCTCAAACAATTACTAAAATCAATTGGAAAGATAGGCAGTTTTAGTTGTATTCAAAATAACATTACTCTCAAACATATAGTAGTTGTTTGCAAGTGTTTGATATGTTTTAGCTGTATTCAAAATAACAGTACTCTCAAAC
>CAZQGE010000086.1:0-1737 GCA_964592815.1 uncultured Bacteroidaceae bacterium
GAAGAAAAATAATCACGGTGTCGAGCTTAAGTTTACGCTTGACGCTTTCAATCGCATTTCGCGACAATAATATTTAGGAGAACGAAAATGGCATTTACAAGTAAAGACGTTATGGAACTTCGTCAACGCACAGGCGTTGGTATGATGGATTGCAAAAAGGCTTTGGTAGAAACCGATGGCGATATGGATAAAGCTATCGATTATCTCCGTGAAAAAGGCATTGCAACTGCAGCAAAAAAACAAGGCAGAATTGCTTCAGAGGGTATTGTGTATGCTCTTAAAGATGGCAAAAAGAATGTTTTGTTGGAAATAAACTGTGAATCTGACTTTGTTGCAAGAGGCGAGTCATTTGTTGAATATGCAAACACCGTTGCAAAATATATTTTGGCTAACACCAAAGCTACGCTTGATGAAGTTGTTGCAGCTATGGCTGACGTTACAACAGAAGCAACAATGAGAATTGGCGAAAAACTTTCTATCCGTCGTTTCACAGTTTTTGAGGAAAACGGAACAAAAATTGACAGCTACATTCACATGGGTGGCAAAATCGGCGTTTTGGTTGAAGCATCTGCAAACATTAGTGATGAAATTATTCACGATGTTGCTTTGCAAATTGCAGCAGCAAAACCAAGTTATGTAAACAAAGAAGAAGTCCCAACAGAAGAATTGGACAAAGAAAGAGAAATTCTTAAAGCGCAAGCATTGAATGAAGAAAATCCGAAACCTTTGAATATCATTGAAAAAATGGTTGAAGGCAGAATTTCTAAATACTACAAAGAAGTTTGCTTGAATGAACAAGTCTTTGTAAAAAACAACGACTTTATCATCAAACAATATCTTAAAGAAAACGGAAACGCTTCAATTGTAAAATTCGTACGTTATGAAATGGGCGAAGGTTTGCAAAAAAAAGTCAATGATTTGGCGGCAGAAGTTGCTGAACAAATGAAAAAATAAATTTTAGGGAGCGCGATTGCGTTCCCTTTTTTTGAAAGGTGACACTATGTCTAATGTAAAATATAATCGTGTAATTATCAAATTATCTGGTGAGGCTTTGGCAACTGATAATGGTATGGGCATCGATATGCAAAAGTTGGATTCCGTTTGCAATCAAATTTTGGACGTTAAGAATTTGGGCGTTGGAATTGGTATCGTAATTGGTGGCGGAAACTTTTGGAGAGGTCGTCAAGCTGATGAAGAAATGAACAGAACAACAGCCGACCATATGGGAATGCTTGCAACAGTCATCAATGCGCTTGCAATTCAAGACCGTTTAGAAAGAGATGGAGCAGAGGTAAGAGTGCAGACTGCGCTTACAATTACCAAAGTGGCAGAACCTTACATTTTAAGAAAAGCATTACGCCATTTAGAAAAGGGTAGAATTGTAATTTTTGCTTGCGGAACTGGCAATCCATATTTTTCAACTGATACAGGCGCGTCGTTACGTGCGGCAGAAATTGGCGCAGACGCTTTATTGCTTGCAAAAAACGTTGATGGAGTTTACGACAGCGACCCAAAAATTAACAAGAACGCAATAAAATTTGATAAACTTACCTATATGGATGTAATTTCACGTGGACTTAAAGCAATGGATACAACAGCAATTACAATGTGTATGGACAACGAAATTCCAATTATTGCTTTCAGCCTTATGGAAGACAATAGTTTGTGTAGAGCCGTAAAGGGTGAAAAAATCGGAACATATATTGGCAAGTAAAACGATAAAAAATAATAAAAAAT
>CAZQGE010000087.1:0-1687 GCA_964592815.1 uncultured Bacteroidaceae bacterium
GGACGTGCGACGCGATAAGCGAAAAAAAGTAATTGACAAAGTTGCCGCTACCATAATTTTACAATCTTACCTTGACGGAAACAGATTTTGAACTTAATATGGTTGCAGAGCCAAAACAAAAAATTTTAGGCAATTTGTTAAAACTGAAATAAAAGTTTTAATTAACTCAGAATATATAAAGGTGAACGTTCACCTTGGAGGATTTATGGCAGATAAAGAACAAATAAAAAATGAGCAAGATTACATTGTTACAATGTACAATGTAGCAGCCGACCGTGATGAAGATTTTTACCATTTGGCAACAGTTGAATATAACCAAAAATACTATGCTGTATTACAACCTGTTGAAGCGTTGGACGACGTACCTGAAGATGAAGTATTGATTTATGAAGTTAAAGAAGTTGACGCCGACAATGCAGAACTTGTTCCTATTGAAGACGAGAGCGTTTTGCAAGCAGTCTTTGACAAATTTGTTGAAGAATACAGTTTGGACGACATTGAGGAAGGTTGCGAATGTAACTGTGGTTGTGGTCAATCAAACGAGAATGCTTGTTGCTGTGGTGAAACGTCAGAAAAGAGCAGTTGTTGCGACAGCGGAGCAAAGAAAAACAGCGGTTGCGGTTGCAAACACTAAGTAAAGCACATAAAACGGCTCGAAATTTTCAAAAATATGTAAAATTGAGCCGTTTTTTTCTTGCAAAAAAAATACTATTATTATATAATTCATATACCACGCGCCTTGGCGGAGTTTCGACAGTTCCAATTTGGTCACCGAAACGTTGAAGTCAAGGGAGGTAAAAAACTAACGGGAGGACCATTAAAATGGCCGTAATTTCAATGAAAGCCTTGCTTGAAGCAGGCGTACACTTTGGACACCAGACAAAACGCTGGAACCCAAAAATGTCTAAGTACATTTATGCAACAAGAAATGATATTCATATCATTGACTTGCAAATCTCAGTTGACCACGTTGAGGCAGCTTACAGCTTTGTAAAAAGCATTGCAGAAGAAGGAAAGACAATTCTTTTCGTCGGAACAAAAAAACAAGCTCAAGACGCAATTCAACAAGAAGCTGAACGTTGCGGTATGTACTATATCAACCAAAGATGGTTGGGTGGAACACTCACAAACTTCAAAACTATTCGCACAAGAATTGACCGTTTGAACAAAATCAATCAAATGGAAATAATTGGCGAGTTCAAACTCTTGCCAAAAAAAGAAGTTGTTGCTTTGAACAAGGAAAGAGATGAACTTGAGAAGAACTTGGGCGGTATCAAAAATATGCGTTCACTTCCTGGTTGCTTGTTTGTTGTTGACTTGAAGAAAGAAGAAATTGCAATTAAAGAAGCCCGCAAACTTAATATTCCTATTGTTGCTGTTGTTGACACAAACTGCGACCCAGATTTGGTCGATTATGTTATCCCTGGAAATGATGATGCAATTCGTGCAATTCAACTCTTTGCGTCAGTTATTGCAGACGCTGTAATTGAAGCAAAACAAGGCGAGTCCTTTGTTCCTTCAACTGCTAAAGTAGAAGAAGTTGCTCAACCTGTTGAAGAAGTTTCTGTCGAGGAACAAATTATTTTGACTCCCGAAGAAGCCTTGGAAAAAGCTATTGCTGAAAAAGAAGCCGAAGAAAAATAATCACGGTGTCGAGCTTAAGTTTACGCTTGACGCTTTCAATCGC
>CAZQGE010000088.1:0-1660 GCA_964592815.1 uncultured Bacteroidaceae bacterium
GCTTTTGTTGACGGAAACAAGCGAATTGGAATGTATGTAATGCTAACGTTTCTTGAAGCAAACGGAATAAGGATTGATGCAAATAACAGTGAAATTATTCAAGTAGGTTTGGCGGTTGCATCTGGTGAAATGCAATACGACGAGTTGTTAAAATGGATACTCTCGCACGAAAAATAATGGTGTCAAAATAGGTATATCAATATTTTATTAAAATGATGTCAAGTGATGTCAAAATTTGCAAAAGCCTACTGTTTAGTAGTGTTTTTAGGTTAAAAAGTTACCCTCTTAATCAGTGGGTCCCCGGTTCGAATCCGTGAAGGCGCACCACAAAAAGCCACTAGACAGTACAGTTTAGTGGCTTTTTTTATTCAATGGATTTGTGTAAATATTTTAACAGCTAAATTAAAAAGTCGCGTTTGCGACTTTTTTCATATTGAAATAATTGTTCAGTCATATTATATGATAACATTTTTTTGTAAAACAATTTGCTTAGAATTATTAAAATGATTTGAAAATACCTTTTTATTTTAATTTCAACTATTCATTTATTATTTTATAAAATTAGTTTTTGCTACTTCTTTTTTTTGTTTTATATTTCACTATACTTTTGTTTTTTCAAGTTTATACGTTTAATTCATTTCTCATAAACGTGTGAATTACCTCTAATATGACTTAATAACAAAATGGTAAATTTTATGATTATTTGTTTTTTGCTTTTGAGGCTGGTTCTTTTTTGTCCGTAATTCTTCTAAATGGCAAAAGCATACCCTCCGACAAGAAACTTGCACCAAACCTGTCTTTGATATACGAACTCCTTGACATCCACCCAACTATTTTCATTTTTAGAATTTTTAACTTATTCTTTTGTGGGAAGTCATAAAAACCGTGTTCCTTATAAAACTTATGGTCTGCACGCATAAGTCCTTTCATCTCCCAAACCATATCTCTAAAAATTTTCATTCCGCCCACGTTAAAGAAATTCTTTTGGGTTGCAAGCCCGTTTTCTAAGGCGTAATTCATCTTTTCTGCCGTAGCTATTATACTCTTTAATGTGTCGTTTGTAATTTCATCTGTTATGACGCCACAGTCAAAGTTTAGCGCAACTGAATTTCTTGCCTGCGTATAAAGCATAAGATTTGGCTCTTTGTGGTAATTTCCGCTTATTATGCTTGCAGTAGGTTTGTTTACAGTTAAAAGTCTATGTCCGTTGAAAAACTGTCTGTCAAAAAACAGTTTTAATCTTGAACTAATTGAGTGATTTTGTATGGTAAATGCATAAACTATTGCGTCTGCCACAGCTATTCTCGTGTTGAAAAACTCCTCAAAATTGTCATTGATTGCACAATGTCCACTATCCGTGCATCTCAAACACCCAATACAACCGCACTTAAAATCATAGTCATTGATATTGACAACTTCTGCTGGAAATTCCAATGCGGAGAGAAAATCAGAAATCATACCTGAGAGATTGCTGTTGTCGACGTTATCTGTAACAATAACAACGCCTTTACGGTCAGATTTGTCGCGGTAAACAACGGACGGGATATACTGCCCTACTACCTTATCTTTGTTGATGTAAGGGACTGCGCCCAAACCATTGGCAACATTATACGAAACGTAACCCCACCATTTTTTAAGTTCTTCTCTAAACTTCTCATTC